>CAMDJU010000027.1 GCA_945900695.1 Bordetella parapertussis
TTGGCCAAAGAAGACATTTGTTTCGCCCAGGTCTGTGATGCCCCAGGGGTCAAACCAGACGGTGTGGATGCCTCGACAGAGGCCAAATCAATGCGGTTTTACCCCGGTGAAGCCCAATTGCCATTGGCTGAGTTTTTGAAAAATCTAGGCCCCCATGTTGAACTTGAAATGGAGCTGCCGGTGTGGGCGGATGTCCATTTATCTCCTTTGGACAGAGCCAAAAAAATACATCAGAAATCCTCGGCTTATTTTTCGCAGCAACACATCATCCATTCATAGTCGTTGGCACATTGGTTTTCAGCATGAATTTAAATTGGGATCAAAAAGTTGATTGCTTGGTCATCGGTGCAGGCGGTGCAGGCCTGTGTGCTGCTTTGGTCTGTGCATTGAAGGGATCCAATGTTTTGTTGTGCGAGGCCAGTGATCAAGTGGGTGGCACCACTTCGACATCCGGTGGAACCATTTGGGTCCCAGGCACTCGGCAAAGTCAGCGTACCGCAAGCCCAGACAGCATTGATCAAGCCAGAATCTATCTGGATCAAGAGGTGGGATCATGGGGGCAAGTTGAATTGCGGGAGGCCTTTTTACAGGCAGGCCCTGATGCAATTGACTTTTTAGAGCGCAACAGCGACGTTCAATTCAAAGTCAACACGCCTTATCCCGACTACCACGCCGAGCAACCTGGCGGCGCATTGGGTGGGCGTGCTTTGGCGCCATTGCCTTTGGATGGCCGTCTATTGGGTTCAAATTTCTCTAAATTGCGCCCCCCACGGCCCGAATTCATGGTGCTGGGTGGAATGATGGTGGGGCGCGATGAAATCAAATACTTGATTCGCCCTTGGCGTTCTTGGCACGCCTTGAAGATCACATCCAAACTGATTGGAAGTTACCTGTGGGACCGGTTGCATCACCCAAGGGGGACACGCCTCTTGTTGGGAAATGCCTTGGTCGGGCGACTGTTCATGAGCTTGCTCAAAGCCGGCGGAAAGGTCTCATACAAGTCGCGTTTGATAGAGCTGATTCTTGAAGAACGCCGGGTGGTGGGTGCGATGGTGGAGATCAATGGTGTGATCCAGCGCATCCATGCCCAACGCGGTGTGATTTTGGCCACTGGTGGCTGTGCTGCCAGCCCTCAATGGCGAGCAGATTTGTTCAAGGGCGGAACGCTGCCGCATACATTGGCGTTTGAGGGCAACCAAGGGGAAGGGGTTCAGGCAGCGATCCAAGCGGGTGCGCAACTGGACCGGAACCACGCAAGTCCATTTTTTTGGATGCCTGCTTCGATCCTGCAAGAATCTGCACATCGGACCATCACTTATCCGCATATTCGGGATCGACCCAAGCCAGGTTTGATCGCCATCAACGCGCAAGGGCGGCGATTTGTCAATGAAGCCAATTCATATCACGACTTTGTCAGCGCCATGTTTGCGACCCATGCAGAGAACCCGACGCAAGCGGCTTACTTGATTTGTGATCGCAGATTTATCCATGAATATGGCTTGGGGGTGATTCACCCAGTTTGGCAACTGCTCAATTTTTTCCTGAAGAAAAATTACTTGCTGAGTGCCCCCAGTTTGTCAGAATTGGCGCAGAAAATATCTGTAGATGCGCACGCTTTACAAGATACCGTGGCACTACACAATCAAGATGCAGATATTGGCGTCGATCGACTTTTTGCCAAAGGCAGTCAGGCATTGAATCGCTACAACGGGGATCCAGGCCAGCTGCCCAACCCATGCCTGCACCCATTGAACCAAGCCCCTTATTTCGCATTGCCCGTATTCCCTGCGCCGATTGGCAGCAGTGTGGGTTTGAAGACCAATGCGCATGCGCAAGTGCTGGGTGCAGATGGCCATGCCATGGAAGGTTTGTATGCTTGTGGCAACGACATGAGTTCTGTGATGGGGGGGCGTTATCCCGGTCCAGGCATCACATTGGGCCCCGCATTGGTTTTTGCATATCTCGCGGCTTGCCACCTGAGCCATTAAGCCTTCAATGATTTCACCCGCTCTTAACCATTCATCTTTATAGAGGTAGCCATGCATTTGATCAAAGCCATTCTTTTACTCGCCTTTTTGAGCCCCTTGCCCCGCATTGGTTTTGCAGATGTTTATCCATCCAAACCCATTCGGTGGATAGTTCCTTTTGCCCCTGGTGGCAGTTCTGACTCTTCAGCCCGCCCCATTGCCAGCTTGTTGAGCGCAGAACTGGGGCAGCAGGTGGTGATTGAAAACAAACCAGGCGCAGGTGCTATTTTGGGTGCAGATTTTGTGGCCAAAGCACCAGCGGATGGGTACACCTTGTTGTTGGTCCCGGGTACGCACACCTTGGGAAAGTACCTGTCGAAAAATTTGCCCTATGACCCGATCAAAGATTTCACGCCTGTGGGTCGCATGGTGGCCGTGCCTTATGTGCTGGTCACCGGCCCCAAACAGCCTTTTTCCAGTTTGATGGAAATGATCGCCTACGGCAACCAGCAAGGCAGTGGTTTTTCGTTCGGCACCACTGATGTGCTGGGAATGTTGTCGGTTGAGTTGCTCAAATCTGTCAGCCAAACAAAGGTGGTGCAAATCAACTACAAGGGTGCGCCTGCCATCGTCAATGATGTGCTGGGTGGGCATCTTGATTCAGGTGCGACCACGCCGCCGGTGGTGAAGGGGTTCAGCAAGGAAAAAAATGGCTTGCGCATGTTGGCCATCACCTCTGCCAAGCGCTCACCTTCTTTGCCTGACGTGCCCACGGTGGCAGAGTTGACGGGCATCAAAAGCTTTGAAATTGCCACTTGGTATGGCATTGCAGGGCCCTCTGGGATGCCAGCATCTGTTGTTGATCGACTGGAAAAGGCCTTGATCAAGGTGATGGCCGATCCCACTTTGAAAACCAAATTGATCGACATGGGTGTGGATGTGATCGAGGACAACACGTCAAAAAGCATGCTCAGCACCATGCGCAGCAATGCAGAGCAATGGGGCAGGTTGGCTGATAAGGCCGGCATCAAGCCTTGACGGCCATGTGCTGAGCAGCCAAATACCCAAATACCATACCTGGGCCGATGGTGGCCCCACCGGCTGTGTAGTCGCCACCGAAAATATTGGCCATATCGTTGCCCGCGGCATACAAGCCAGGGATCACTTCACCCTTTGAATTCAATGCCCGGGCTTGGGCATCACATCGAATACCGACAAAAGTCCCCAATTCGGCCACTGACCATTGCATGGCGAAGAAGGGGCCTTTTTGAATGGGCGCAACGCAGGGATTGGGTTGGTGCAATGGGTCACCGTTGTACCGGTTGTATACATTTTTACCGCGACCAAAAGCGGGGTCGAGGCCATTTTGTGCAGCTTCGTTGAAAGCGGCCACCGTCGATAAAAATTGCGGCGTATCAATGCCAGCTTTACGCGATAAGTCTTCCAGGGTGTCGGCGCTGATCAAGTAGCCGGTTTTGAGGTGAGCGCGATAAGGGAAAGGTGCAGGTTTCACTGCGCCCATGCCGTATCGGCGCATGGTGGGGTAATCTGCAATTAAAAAAGCGCAAATTTCACTCTCACCCTCGCAGGCTTTGATCAATGCCAAGCCCACATCATGGTACGAGTTGGCCTCATTGGCAAACCGATGGCCTTTTCGAGTCACAGCAATGAAACCCGGTTTTTGGCGATCGATCAAATGGGGAAATGCTTTGACCTCATGGGGGCCCACAGGCAGCAATGAAACGGGTGCCCATCCAGCCGGTGTGCTGTGTTGTGCATCCATGTCGACCCCCACTTTCAATGCCATATCCAGGCCATCTCCGGTATTGGTCAGCGGCGCGGGCGAGTGATAGGCTTGGCCGGCTTTGAGGTGGGGGAAAAACTTTTTCCGCAAAGCTGGGTTGTGTGCAAATCCACCGGTGGCCAACACAACCCCTTTGCTGGCCAAAAGCGATTGCGGCCCATTGGGCGTTTGGTAGACGACACCCCTGACATGGCCTTGATCTGACATCAACTCAATCACGGGCGAGGACGTTCTGATTTCACCACCGTGGTTGAATAAAGATTTGGCCAACCTGGCCATCAAGGCATTGCCATTGGCCAAGTCCATCGACCGCCGAAACTGCAACCAGTCGATGGCAAACCTCGCCACCCTGAGGGTGACCACTTTGAATGAAGTCCACGACCTGAATGCATTGAGAAAGTGCATCAAGTCGGGGCCAGGTTTGATCATGATGCCCATGAAAGTCAGTTCAGGTGCCGGCATTTTGAGTCGATGAATTTCCGAACCCAATTCTCTGCCGTTGATGGGTCGTGGATGAATTGTTCGCCCACTGATGCTCGCACCAGGCGTTTCAGGGTGGTAGTCGGGTCGACCAATGGCGGCCATGAACTTCACATCTGTTTTTTGGTCCAAAAATGAAATCATTTCTGGGCCATGCTTTAAAAAAGCATCTACTTTTTCGGCATCGTATGCTTGCCCCGCGCCGTGTTGAATGTAAGCACGGGCTGAAGCGACCGAGTCTTGCATACCCGCCATTTGTGCTGCTGGGTTGCACGGTATCCAAACACCGCCGCCTGAATTGGCCGTTAACCCCCCGAATGCATCGGACTTTTCCAGCACCACCACTTTGAGTCCCAAGCAAGCGGCAGTCACGGCTGCTGTCAAGCCCCCTCCACCTGAACCCACCACAACCACGTCACAGGTTTCGATGGGGACATGGTGGTTTGTGTTGGTCATGCAATGCAATCGTGAGAATTGGTGAATATTTAAATCATCATAATCAAAAAATCATGCACATTGGATTCGCAGGCCGATAAGTATGTGCCCTTGATGGCCGATGACCGCTGTGTTGGCTTCATTATGACCATGGAGCGCGGGTGCCGTTTTTGTTGAATACCAGCACCCAAAACCTGGCGTTTGTCAAAGCTTGATGCAAGTCAAGCTGTTAAGTCATATGCCACCTAGGATAGGGCATCAATGATCACTGTTGCCCCAACAGTGTAAGCACTGATCTCTATCAAAGGACATTCCACATGAGCACCCAGACCACCAATCACCAATTGGGCTTGTGGGCCTTGGTCAAAAGATCCAGGCCCATCAACCTGATCACGGGGCCCATGATTTACAGCGTCATTGTGCCTTTGTTGTTATTGGATGCATTTGTTTCCCTGTACCAACTTTTGTGTTTTCCGATCTACAAAGTCAAATCCTTTCGCCGATCGGAATTCATTGTTTTCGATCGCCAAGAGTTGAAGTACCTGGATTGGATTTCAAAATTCCACTGCACTTATTGTGCCTATGCAGTCGGTTTGATGGGTTTTGTGAGTGCCGTCATTGGTGCCACAGAGGCCTATTTTTGCCCCATCAAACACCATGCAAATAAGCCCCGTGGTCCAGTTCGAAAATATCCGTTCATGGCATACGAGCAAGCAGACGATTTTGATTTTGATTTGCGATTAAACGGCATGCGCGAAGCCATGATGAAGCAACGCAATTTATGACCCCAATGGATGCAGGTGTGTTGCAAACAGGCCAGACCGCCGCACACTGCTGGTGCTTTGACTTTTCTGAATCCTGGTCGCGATGAGCGATCTGTTGCCCACCATATCCAGCATTGAAAACCTGGGACTGGCTTTGGGAATTGGGTTGCTCATAGGTGCTGAACGCGAGCGCAGCAATGCGGCCATGCCCAGTCATTTTGCGGGCATGCGAACATTCGCGATCAGTGCTTTGGTGGGTGCGGTGGCGGCCACCTTTGATGTGGCAGGTATCTTCCCCATGGTTTTGGGCCTGTTGGTGATCTTGATTGGCATTGGCTATTGGCGAAGCAGTTTCAGCAACCCTGGCATGACCACAGAGTTGGCCTTGTTCATGACTTGTTTGATCGGTGGCTTAGCGGTGACCCAACCCACATTGGCCGCCTTCAGCGGTTTGGGCTTGGCTGTTTTATTGGCCGCCAAAAAACAGATGCACGATTTTGCCCAACGCATCATGAGTGCCACAGAATGGAACGATGTGGTTTTGTTCACGGCCGTGATCCTGATTCTTTACCCATTGACCCCGGATGCTTATATGGGCCCATGGAGCGCCATCAATCCACACCACCTGGTGCGTTTTGTGGTGCTGATCATGGCTATAGGGGCCTTGGGGCATGTCAGCAGTCGCCTTTGGGGCGGAAACCATGGTTTGGCTTTGACGGGTTTTGCAGGTGGATTTGTTTCAAGTACCGCCACCGTGTTTGCGATGGGAAAACTTTCACGCGATATGCCTGCGCAAATACACGGTGCCGTGATGGGGTCTGTCTTGTCCAGCGTTTCCACCATCATTCAGCTCGTCATCTTGATCGAACTGATTCTGCCGCAGTTGATGGTTTGGGCGATTTGGCCTTTGTTGTCGGGGGTGCTGTGTGCCATCCTTTACGCGGGAGCCATGTGGTTGATCGCCGGTCCGGTATTGCCAGTGCAAGGGCCGTTGATTTCCTCCCACCTTTTCCAAAAGAAATCCACATTTATTTTGGTGAGCTTGGTGGCTGGTGTAATGCTTTTAGCAGCTGCCATGAATGAATCGCTGGGGCAAGAAGGCATCTTGATCACCTCCGCCATCACGGGCTTGGCCGATGCGCACGCCATCGTGGCCTCCATGGGGTCTATGGTTCAGTCCGGTCAGGTTTCGGTTGAGCAAGCTCGGTGGCCCATCATGGCAGCGTTGCTGAGCAATATGTTGTCCAAGTCGTGGGTGGCTTGGCATGCCGGAACACTCCCTTATTGCTTCAGAGTTATTCTGGGGCAATTTTTGGTGATGATTTGTATCGTGGTGACACTGTTTTTGACCACTGTTTGATCTCCGTTTCTATTTTGGCTTGCGGACATCTTCAAGTCATTTCAACATTGTTTGAGCCAGCGCAAGTTCAAATCATCTGATGGGGCCTATGGTCGGGTTTTATTCAATAGAGTCTTGTCATGAAAATTCTTGTCCCCACAGATGGTTCGGTATGTGCTTTGCGTGCTTTGGATTACGCGATCGATATGTCAAAGTCCATGGGCAACAGCGCCAGTATTTCTTTGCTTTCGGTTCATGACGACACGGGCTTAAAGCATGTCAGAAAACATTTTCCCAAGGGAACCATTGAAGATTACCTACATGACTTGAGTGTCAAAGAATTGAAGTCGTCTAAGTCCAAGTTGGAAAAATCAAGCTTGGATCATGAAGTGATCATCAAAACTGGCCATGTGGCTGGTGAAATTGTCAAGCTGGCCAAATCAGGTAAGTTTGACTTGATCGTGATGGGTGCCAAAGGGCGTTCTACATTCACCGATTTGTTGATTGGTTCAGTGGCCCAAAGGGTGCTTAGCGCCACCCAAGTACCTGTGACGTTGATCAAATAACCCTTCTCGTACAGCCACCACATATGTAATTAATCCTAAAGCAATCAAAATCAGAGAGGTTCTACAGATTTTCATGTTGCAACCGATGTACATGGTGCCTAACCGCAAGCTTGAATGAGCAATCCAGTTACCATGTCGACCATTGCAGCCACACAGACAAATGAAGATCAGCGCGCCAGCTTTGTTGAACCCGGCAATAGCCAAAAATCCACCTGTTAAAACTGGGTCTGTGGGTTTGCCCAAACCTGCTGTATCAGCTGTGACGGCTAAAAGCGCCATTTCCAGCACACAGTTGTCTAACCCACAACCCCAAGGGGCCCAAGGGGTCGCCGCTTGGGTGCCAGGTCGGCCAAATTTTGAAATGAGCGCCACCACTGGTTTGGTCAATAGCGAGGCCACTTCGGTGCCAATGACCTTGCAGTTGAAAAAAGGTGCTTCATATTCCTTCAGTGGGGGCTATCGTTTTTCATACACGGGAAAAGCCACACCGGCTGTCAGCATGACTGTCACTAACGCCCAAGGCAAAGTGGTCAGCTCCAGCAAAGGCAACGCCTTGAACTATGTGGCCAGTGCAGATGGTCAATTCACCGTCACCATGTCCATCACCCCTGCCAAAGGGTTTACCGCAAAATTCACCAGCTATCAACTCAATGCCAACCAGACATTGTCAAAGCTACCCGTCAGCAGTGGCGACAAGTATTTAGACGCTGTATTGGCTGGTGGGTCGAACTGGTGGCACGATGCAGGTGAGGTTGCCACACCAACTGCCACTGTGATCGCACCCAACGTGAAGCAAATTGCGGGTGCGCGCAGCACCATTTATTACGATTACCTGTCGGGGACTGAATCATTTCTTTCTGCAGCGGACAAAAAAGGTTTTGCACCCATTGCCGATACCCAAAAGGGGGCCATCACGTCGGCCTTCAGCTACCTTTCCAGTTTGGTCAATGTCACCTTTGAGCAGAATGCACAACTCGCCGATATCAAGTTTGGCAACAACGACCAGACCTCCAGTGCCGGTTATGCCAATTACCCATCCACCAATCCCAGCCGACCATCCATTTTGATGCTGGACAACAGCAACAACCCAGAAAATGCGGGCGCCAAATTGGCTGAGCAGGGCGGTTATGGCTGGTACACATTGGTTCACGAATTGGGCCACGCCATGGGGTTGAAGCACCCTGGTTCCTACAACGCTGGTGGAGGCTCAACACCAGGGCCTTATTTGCCCAAGTCATTGGATAACAGATCGACGTCCGTCATGTCTTACAACAACCCTGCAGCTTCAACCATCGTGAGTTTGACAGGCACAGCCACTGATACCTCCTACACACTGCGCACCAGCACGGCGGCATCGATACCCAGCACTTATCAAGCATTGGACATCGCAGCTTTGCAATATTTATATGGTGCCAATACCAACACGCAGACCAACGCGCTGGCAGTCACCGATGCGTTCAGCAAATTTGAAACAGTGTGGGCGCCCAAAGGCGTTGAACTGAATGCAGCAGATACCACGCGGTCTAACTTGTTTGACCTGCGCGGTGGAGGGTACAGCTCGATCTCTGTGCGCACCGAGGCTTCCAATTTGGCTGATTTCAAAACGCAATTGAAGTCCCAGGGCTTCAATGATGCCAAGGCCAATGTCGCGGCCAGGTCTGTCATGTCGTCGCTGAAAGCCAAAAAAGCCGACGCCACCTTGTACAACGGTAAAAATTCCTTGGCATTGAGCCATGGCAGCCAATACACAAAGGTGGCGGGCGGCAAGGCGGCAGACAAGTTTTATGCCGGCACATACAGCACCGAGCTCAATGGCGGAGATGGTGTGGATACTTTGTATCTGCAAGGCACTGTCAAAGATTGGGTGATCGACCGAGCTGCGGGCAGAGCTGCTGCCAAATCTGGCGGTGCAGTGATCACATTCAGCAGCATAGAAGCCATTGCCTTTTACAAGTCCACGGATGCATTGACTCACGCTTGATTCATTGGGCCAAGGAAATAGGCTGGGTTAAGGCCCTTTAAAATTTCCGGACTATATTGACGCTTTATCACTGTCTGTGCAAAGCAATACAGATCCGGAGCCAAAATTGATTTATTTTTCCGCATTACATGGGCATGGGCTGTGAGCCCTTGGTCTGCTGCTGCCTTGGGTGACCCCATCGCAAACATTGAAACCCCCGCCTTGTTGCTGGACTTGGATGCCTTTGAGCGCAACTTGCAACGCATGGTTGAGGCGTTGCAGGGCAGCAGCATGCGCTTGCGGGCGCATGCCAAAAGCCACAAGTGTCCAGAGATTGCACTTCGGCAAGTGGCGATGGGGGCAGTGGGTATTTGTTGCCAAAAAGTCAGTGAGGCAGCGGTTTTTGTCGATGCTGGCATCCAAGATGTCTTGGTGACCAATCAAATCGCCTCTTTGGCCAAAGCCCGTCGCTTGGCAAACTTGGCCCGCAAGGCGCGCATCGGTGTATTGGTGGACGATACCCAACAGGTGGTGTGGTTGCACCAGGCCGCGACCGATGCTGGCGTCTCCCTGGATGTTTATGTGGAGATCGATGTGGGCTCCGGCAGATGTGGGGTGGCCCCAGGGGAACAAGCTGTGGCCTTGGCTTTGGCGGTGGATCGTTCCTCATCCTTGCGTTTCTCTGGACTGCAGTGCTACCAAGGTGCGGCGCAACACATGCGGCAACCTGCGCAAAGGCAAGCGGCCATCGCGCAAGCGACTGAATGGGCGCGCATCACCCGCGATGCCATCGTTGCCAAAGGGGTGGCGTGTGACCGCATCACCGGTGCGGGCACCGGTACGTTTTGGCACGAGCGAGATTCAGGTGTTTTCAATGAAATTCAAGCGGGGTCCTACATTTTCATGGACCGCGACTACCGTGACAACCAAGCAGGCCCTGAGGATTGGGCGTTTGAACATGCCTTGTTTGTCCAGACCACTGTGATGAGCCAGACCCAGTTGGGCAAAGCCATTGTGGATGCGGGCCTCAAAGCATCCAGCGTGGACAGTGGGATGCCTGCGGTGTGGGAAAGGCCAGATTTGAACTTCGTCAAAGCATCCGACGAGCATGGGGTTTTGGAACTGACGCCTCAGTCCCAATTGGCATTGGGTGATGTGTTGTGGTTGGTGCCGGGGCACTGCGACCCGACCGTTAACCTTTATGATGAATTGATCGGTGTTCGCCATGGGCGTGTGGAGTCCATTTGGCCCATCAGCGCACGTGGCGCATTGTTATAAATTCGAGCGCCCCTGCCTATGGGTGGCCGCGACAAGCGCCCGGGTTGCATAAGAAGACGCTGACCAAACCAGGGAGACCCTCATGACGTATGACCCTATTGAGCTGAAACAGTTTGCCCAGTCTTTGTTGCAAGCCGCTGGCTTGCCGGATGACAAGGCCGCTTGTGTGGCAGAGGTTTTGCTGGAGGGTGATTTGCTGGGGCACACCACCCATGGCTTGGCTTTGTTATCGCCGTATTTGAGCGAAATCCAGTCTGGCTCGATGCAAAAAAATGGTGATCCTTTGGTGATCAGTGACCACCCTGGCGCTTTGCTATGGGATGGGTGTCGCTTGCCTGGGCCCTGGCTGGTTCGCCAAGCCATGACCGTCGCCATGGCGCGGGCAAGGGTCAACGGAACTTGCACGGTGGTGATCAAGCGCAGTCACCACATCGCTTGCCTGGCCGCTTATCACCCTTGGGCCACGGAGCAAGGCTTGGTGATGATGCTTCATTCTTCGGATGCCAATACGGCCAGTGTGGCGCCATTTGGGGGGCTGGATCCTGTTTTTACCCCCAACCCCATTTCTGCGGGTTGGCCAACGTCTGGGCTGCCCGTGCTGGTGGACGTGTCCACCTCGGCCACGACCAACGGCATGACCAACCGCGTTCACGAAGAAGGGGGTCATTTGCCAGCGGAGTGGGTCATGGATGGCCATGGCCACAGCAGCCGTGACCCAGCGGTCTTGTTTCAAAAACCCGCTGGCACCATCTTGCCTTTGGGTGGCATGGATTCGGGCCACAAAGGTTATGGCTTGAGCTTGGTGGTCGAAGCCTTGACCGGCGGGCTGGCAGGCCATGGTCGGGCCGATCCGCCTGAAGGTTGGGGGGCAACGGTGTTCTTGCAAATTTTGGATCCACAGGCGTTTGGCGGGCTGGGGGCTTTTCAGCGACAAATGGACCATGTCAACAGCCTTTGCCATGCATCTCGGCCTGGCAAATCGGGACAAGGGGTTCGCTTGCCGGGTGAGCGCGGCCTGGGCCACAAGGCCTTGTCAGCGACCCAGGGTTTGCGGCTGCATCCCAGCATCATGCCGCTGTTGCAACCCTGGGCGGATCAATGGCAGATCGCCAGCCCATCTGCACTGTCTTGATGCTTTAGACCTGCTGTGGCGACACTGGCAGGCTTTTTATGGGGGTGGATGGTTGGCTTCTTCTTTGAATCCAGCGTAGCGCGTTTGGCGTTGCGACTGCACCAAGCGGCGTACGCGCCGCGCTGGGATGCCAATGTGGTGCAAGGTTTGGCTGGCCAGGCTCAGGCTGGCTTCGAAAATTTCAGGCACCACATCCCGCGCGCCGGCTTCACGCAAATGGTTCAGGTCATGGTCGTCTCGGGTGCGCACCACCACGGGCACCTCAGGTGCATGGGCCAGAACCAGTTCCAGCACCTTGAGGGCGGAAGGGGTGTCGTCGTAACTCACCACCACGGCAGATGCACGCGCCAGACCCGCAGACATCAAATGGGCCAACTGGGTGGCGTCTCCATACTCCACCCGGTGGCCAGCAAGCATGGCTGCGTGCACCAGATCCGGATGCAAATCAAGCGCAAGATAACCAATCTTCTCTGACTCCAGCAAGTTGCACAGGTTTTTACCGGTGCGGCCAAAACCGCAAATGATCACATGGTGATCGATGGTCATGGTGTGTTGGGCCAAGGCGGTGATGTTCAAAGATTGCGAGAGCCAATCGTCAGCGGCAAATCGGTACACGACCCGTTCTGCATATTGGATCAAGAAAGGTGTTGCCACCATGGACAACACCATCGCCGCTAGCACCGGGTTGGACCAAAGCGGATCGATCAGTCCGTTGCTCAAGCCCAGCGTCAGCAGAACGAATCCAAATTCACCCGCCTGTGCCAAATAAATGCCTGTCCGTGCCGCCACGCCGGTGGGTGCGCCGAAGCCATGGGCCAATACGGCCACCAGCAAAGCTTTGATGGCGATGGGGGCGATCGTCAGCACCAACACCCAGGCCCATTGTTGGTACAGCACTTGCCAATCGAGTTTCATCCCAATGGTGATGAAAAACAAGCCCAGCAGCACGTCATGGAAGGGTCGAATGTCATTTTCGATGCGGTGCTTGTAATCGGTCTCCGCGATCAACATGCCTGCCAAAAAGGCACCCATCGCCAACGACAGGCCCGCATGTTCGGTCACCCAAGACAGACCCAGGGTCATTAGCAAAATATTCAGCATGAACAGTTCAT
This sequence comes from Bordetella parapertussis, assembly GCA_945900695.1. Classification (GTDB taxonomy): domain Bacteria; phylum Pseudomonadota; class Gammaproteobacteria; order Burkholderiales; family Burkholderiaceae_C; genus Limnohabitans; species Limnohabitans parapertussis_A. Next base: position 12,838 of record CAMDJU010000027.1, read on the forward strand.
CGCTCTTGCGCTTGTCGATGGTTTGTAACCACCAGCGCATCAGCTTTTGACCGCCCCACAACAACAGCACCACCAAAACAGTGGCTTTGAGCATGGCCAAGGCCAGGATGCTCCACAAATTGCCTTCGCCCACTTGGCCCAGTGCGGGGATCAAAACCAGCAAAGGCACCACGGCCAGATCTTGGAACAGCAATGCACCCATCACCCGCTGGCCGTGTGGCGTTTCCAACTCGGCCCTGTCGGCCATCATTTTGACGACGATGGCGGTGCTCGACATCGCAAACGCGGCACCCAGCGCCAGGGCCCCTTGCCAACTCAAATCCCAGGGCAAGCCCATGTATTGCAGCAGCCACCACAGCAACGCATGTCCGGCCACAGCGCCCAGCAAAGTCACCATGACTTGGGCCATGCCAAAGCCAAAAACGAGTTTGCGCATGCCCATCAACTTGGGCAAATTGAACTCCAGTCCAATGACAAACATCAGGAAAACAACCCCAAACTCGGCCAGGTAGACCACGCCCTGGTCGTTGGTGAAATTTTCATTGAATGCATGTCCCAGCAGAATGCCTGCCAACAAATAGCCCAGCATGGCAGGCCAGTGCAACAGCCGGCACACCACCACGCTGGTGACGGCGGCCAGCAGATAGATCAAGGTGATGTCCAGCGCATTCATGTTTCAATACCAGAAGATTTACAAGCCAATTTGTTCCCCCGCCCCCATGAGGGTGGCCACGCCCAAGGCCGCAAAAACCAGAGCGGCGGCGGCATGTACCCATTTCAATGAGAGTTTGGTGGACAGTTTGTCACCCAAAAAAACCGCGGGCACATCGGCAATCATCATGCCCAAGGTGGTGCCAGCCACGACCTTCCATGCATCCTGGTAATGCGCGGCCATGGCCACGGTGGCCACTTGTGTTTTGTCGCCCATTTCCGCCAGAAAGAAAGTGACCAAGGTGGCGCCAAATACACCGAAGCGGGTGGCAATCGAGGATTCCTCGTCCTCAATTTTGTCAGGTATCAAGGTCCATGCAGCCATGGCCAAAAACGAAATGCCCAGGACCCAACGCATGGTTTGGGGACTCAGGGTGGTGGTGATCCATGCACCCAGCGCACCGGCCAATCCATGGTTGACGATGGTGGCCAAAAAAATGCCCGCGATGATGGGCACAGGTCGTTTGAAGCGAGCCGCCAGCAAAAATGCCAGCAATTGGGTTTTGTCACCCATTTCTGCCAATGCCACCACACCAGTAGATACCCAAAAAGATTCCATGAACGAGCGAATTTCCTTGTGCAGGTACAAAGCTTGATTGTCCCGCATGACGCTGCAGCCATGCGGTTAAACTGATTTCACAACAATTTTTTCGGGAAATGGTTTTTATGCGCAACTTGAAATGTTTCTGGATGGGTGGCCTGCTGGCCTTTTGGGTCGGCTTGTTGGGGGCCCAAAATTACCCGTTACAACCGATCAAATTGATCCAGCCTTTTGCACCAGGTGCAGCCAGCGAGGTGGCCTTGCGCATCGTGGCCGAGCGATTGAGTGCGGCCCTGAAAACCACCGTGTTGATCGAAAACCGACCGGGTGCGGGGTCTACCTTGGGTGCCGATTCTGTGGCCAAGGCTTCCCCTGATGGGTACACATTGCTGGCCAGTTACAACTCATCGATTGCACCCGGCCCGTTGATGTACAGCAAAATTCCATACGATCCGATCAAAGATTTTCAGCACATTGCACTGATTGGGGTCTACCCCCAATACCTGATCGTGCGCGCAGACCATCCTGCCAAATCCATACAAGACTTCCTCACCACCGTGCGAACCAAACCGGGCACGGTCAATTACGCATCTGCCGGTGTGGGCACTTCTGGCTTTTTGGTGGCTGAATTGCTCAAGCAAACGCTGTCTTTGCAAATGACCCATATTCCCTACAAGGGCCCAGCACCAGCCATCGCCGATCTGTTGGGCGGGCGTCTGGACATGGTGCTCACCGCCAGTGCCACAGAACTGGTCAAGGCGGGCAAGGTTCGGGTGTTGGCCGTGACCAGTGAAAAGCGCGTGCCTTTGTACCCGGATATCCCCACCTTGGAGGAAATTGCGCCGGGTGTTCAAGCCGTGTCTTGGGTGGGAATTTCCGCGCCCGCGCAAACCCCCAAGGTGATCACCAGTCGTTTGGAAAAAGAAATTTTGGCCGTTCTCAATGCGCCCGATATGCAAGCGCGTTTGGCCGAGCCTGCCCTGGGCTTGTTCCCATTGACCCTGGGTGCAGATAAATTTTCTGAATTCATCCAAAAAGAAATGCGCACTTGGGCACCCGTCATCAAAGCGGGCAATATTCGCGTCGACTGAAAATTTAAGGGGCTGATATGTCTGAGATCGTGATTGTCACTGGGGGCAGCCGTGGCATCGGTGCGGCCACTGCCCGATTGCTGGGGGCGAAAGGTTTTTCTGTCGTGGTCAACTACAGCAACTCACAGGCTGCGGCCCTGGAGGTGGTGGCCGATGTGGAGCGCGCCGGTGGACGGGCCATCGCTGTCAAAGGTGATGTGGGAACCGAAGCCGATGTGGTGCATTTGTTTGCTGAAACGCAACGGGTCTTTGGCACGCCCACAGGCTTGGTCAACAACGCCGGCATCGTGGGTTCGCGCAAGCGGCGCATTGAAGACATGGACGTGGCCACCATGACCGAGGTGATGCGCATCAATGTGATCGGTGCCTTGTTGTGCGCCCGTGAAGCGGCCAAATGCATGTCCACCCGCCATGGCGGTGGGGGTGGTGTGATTGTCAATGTCTCGTCCATTGGCGCCCTGACGGGTTCGCCATTTACCTTCATAGACTACGCTGCTTCCAAAGGCGCCATGGATACCTTCAATCAAGGCCTGGCCACCGAATTGGCGGCTTACGGTGTGCGCGTCAACGGCGTGCGTCCCGGTTTGATCGATACCGATATCCATGCTTCTGCGGGCATGGATGACAGGGTCAACAAGGTTGGGGCCAAGATGCCGGTCGGTCGTGCTGGCAGCGCGCTTGAAGTGGCCGAGGTGATTGCGTTTTTGCTCTCGCCCGCTTCGTCTTATGTGACCGGCAGCATGGTCAATGTGTCAGGTGGCGTGCGCTGAAGGCTTGGCGCAGACGGGGCCGCTTCAATACTTAGAGGTGTAAATTTTGTATCCACGCTTCATTTGCTGGCGACAGCCGGCAAATTGAATGCTGCGAAACATGCTGCCCACTTTGGTGACTTCCCAAGCGCCTGTGTCACTGCGCAGGGTTTGTGAATAGCCGCTTTGCGACTGTCCCGAATAACCGACCAGTTTGAGCAAGCGCACTTTTTCGTCTTTGCAATCGATCTCAATGAGCATCATCATCGATTGCGCGCCATACACATTGGGCGAAGGGTAGTTTTGTAGTACCCAGACGCGGCGATAGCCATTGACGGTTTCAACGTTCTCGGCATCCACAAAAAAACCAACCCCATCTTGAAAGCCCATGGAAGTCCAGGCCGC
>CAMDJU010000028.1 GCA_945900695.1 Bordetella parapertussis
TTTTTGCGCAGCCCCTGGGCCAGCGCCCGTTGGTCTGCGCCCAACCTGAGCGCGGCCCGCGCCCTGCCCGGTGTGCGCGGCGTGTGGCAAGCCAGCGACTTGGCGGGCATTTGCCAGACCTGGACCACCGCCTTGGCCACCTTGCCCCAGCACCGCAGCGCGGCCCAAGGCCCGCTGGCCGACGGCCAAAGCCACTGGCAAGGCCAGCCCGTGGTGCTGGTGGTGGCCACCAGCCGCGCGGTGGCCGAAGACGCCTTGGCCTTGATCGACATCACCTGGGAAGAATGCCCACCCGTGGTGGACGCAGCCGCCGCCTTGCAAGCCGACAGCCCGGTGATTCACCCCGGCTTGGGCAGCAACTTGGCGCTGGCGCACCGCATCGGCGGCGACAGCTTTGCTGCGGTGGCAGCGCATGCCCATTGCGTGGTGTCGCGCGAGTTGGTCTACGCCCGCCACACCGGTGTGCCGTTGGAGGGGCGCGCCATCGTGGCCGAATTTGACCCAGCCAGCCGCAACCTCACGGTGCACCAATCGACCCAAGTACCGCAGCAAATGCGCGCCCTGATGGCGCAGTTGTTTGGCTTGCGCGAGACCGATGTGCGCGTGCTCACCCCCGATGTGGGCGGTGCCTTTGGCATCAAACTGCATGTGTACGACGACGAGATGGCCACGGTGGCGGCATCGGTTTTATTGGGGCAGCCGGTCAAATTCATCAGCGACCGCTTTGAGGCCTTCAACAGCGATGTGCATGCGCGATCGCACCGCGTCAGTGCCCAACTGGCTTTGGACGCGCAAGGCACGGTGCTGGGCTTTGCGCTGGACGACTTGATGGACATTGGCGCTTACTCCATGTACCCACGCACCAGCGTGCTGGAAGGCCTGCAAGTGGTCTCGCTGGTGGGTGCGCCCTACTGTGGCACGGTGCTGCAAGCGCAGTTGCGCGTGGCCTACCAAAACAAAGCACCGGTGGGCGCTTACCGGGGCGTGGGCCAGCCGGTGGCTTGCGCCATCACCGAACAATTGATGGACGCCGGTGCGGCCCAGCTCGGTCTGGACCCGGCCGAGTTGCGCCGGCGAAATTTCCGCGTCACTTCCCAACACGGCGCTACGGGCGCGAATGGCATGGACCTGGGTGGGTTGTCGCACCACGCCTGTTTGGACCGCTTGCTCCAACTGATGGATTACGACGGCCTGCGCGCCCAACAGCGCACCATGCGCCAACAAGGCCGCCACTTTGGTTTGGGTTTGGCAGCGTTTGTGGAACTGACCGCCCCTGGCCCCGCGTTTTATGGCGCGGCCGGTGCGCCCATCACCGCCCAAGACGGATGCGTGCTGCGCTTGGAGCCCAATGGCGGCGTGACCTGTTTGATCAGCAGCACCGACCAAGGCCAAGGCATTGACACTGTGCTGCAGCAACTCATTGCGCAAAGCCTGCACCTCGAGATGGCCGCCGTGCGGGTGGTGCGCGGCGACAGCCACAGCGTGCCCGCTGGCGGGGGCACCTGGGCCTCGCGCGGCATGGTCGTGGGTGGCGAGGCCGCCTTGCTGGCGGCAAACCAACTGTTGGCGCAATTGACCCAACTGGCCGCGGCGGTGATGCAAGTGGATGCAGCGCAGGTGCAATGGCGTGAGCGGGCCTTTCACCATGGCACGCAAAGCGTGGACTGGCTGCGCTTGGCCCAGATGCTGCACTATCGCTTACACGAGTTGCCTGCCGGTGTGCAGCCCCAATCCTTTTCCATCGCCAGTGCCAGCGCGGTGCCCAGCCAGCCCTTCATGGCCTCCAACGGCATCCAGGCCAGCTGGCTCGAAGTCGATGCCGACACCGGCTTTGTGACCTTGCTCAAACACTGGGTGGTGGAAGACTGCGGGCGCGTGCTCAACCCCCTGCTCGCCGATGAACAATTGCGCGGCGGTGTGGTGCAAGGCATTGGCGCGGCCCTGTTCGAAGAATGCCGCTATGACGAGCAAGGCCAACACCTGACCTCCACCCTGGCCGACTACCTGGTGCCCATGGCGGGTGAGATGCCCGACATCGTGATCGCCCATGTGCACACCCCGGTGACCCACACCTTGCTGGGCGCCAAAGGCATTGGCGAAGCCGGCACGATTGGCGCTGGTGCGGCGGTGGCCAATGCGGTGCATGACGCGCTGGCCCCTTGGGGCGTGCACATCGCCCACCAGCCCTACACGCCCGAAAAAATTCTGCAGGCCCTGGGCCGCGTGGGCCAACGCGCATGAAGATCACCGCGATCCACGAAGCCACGCTGCCGATTGGCTCGTCTATGCGCAACGCCTCCATTGCGTTCGACCAAATGACCGCTTCGGCACTGCTCATCCGCACCGATCAATCGATCGGCGGCGAAGCCCTGGTCGGTCTGGCCTTTGACTCGATTGGCCGCTATGGCAAAGGCGGCTTGCTGCGCGAGCGCTTCATCCCGCGTTTGCTGGCGGCAGCACCCAGCGATTTGCGCGATGAACACGGCCACATCGACCCCAGCCGCTGCCAGGCGATGCTGATGCGCGGCGAAAAACAAGGCGGCCACGGCGAACGCCCCGGTGCCGTGGGCTTGCTCGACGCAGCACTGTGGGACTTGCGCGCCAAGCAGCAAGGCTTGCCGCTGTGGCAGTGCCTGCGCCAGTCCACGGGCCCCATCGCCTCTGTCTCCTCCTTCGCCGCCTCTGCGCCTGTCACAGCAACTGCCCCACTCAGCGCCAAGGCTACCCATGCGGCCACTTCAGCGCCGCCGCGCATCGCCACCTACGCCTCGTGCGGCCATTTCACCGACAACCCCGACCCGCAAGCCCTGCGCGATGAAGTGGCCCAGTGCCTGGCCTGGGGTTACACCACGGTCAAAATCAAACTCAGCGGCCGCGACGCACGCCTGGATGCCCAGCGCATCGCCAGCGCTTTGAGTGCGGGCTTGGCCCCAGCGCAATTGGCGGTGGACCTCAATGGCCAATGGGATGCCCGCTGCAGCGATGTGTTGGCCGTGCTGGCCGCGCAGCCCCTGGCTTGGGTGGAAGAGCCCACCCCGCCACTGGACTACGCCGCCTTGGCCGCGTTTTGCCACCGTTACAGCGGCCCTGTGGCCACGGGTGAAAACCTGTTTTCCGTCGACGATGCGACCAACTTGCTGCGCCATGGCGGACTGCGCCCCACATACGACCGCTTGCAAATGGACATCTCCTTGTCCTACGGCGTGGGCGAGTACCGGGCCATGATCGAACGGGCCCAGTCCATGGGCTGGTCGCGCCAAGCCTTTTGGCCCCATGCCGGGCATTTGTTCGCAGCCCATGTGGTCGCTGGCTTGGGCCTGGGCAGCCATGAATCTGCCCCCGATCCGGCCCGCTTGTATGGTGGCTTTTGGGACGGCGTGCCGGTGGTCGATGGACACATCGGCTTGCCCCCCCACCCCGGCGTGGGTTTTGAGCACAAGGCCAACACCATGGCGGTGTTTGACCAACTGCCATGACCCACCGATGCCCCCCGCTTTCACACGCCATGCCAACACCTTTCACCAGGCGCTCACCCCCCATTCAAACTTTTTCACCCCATTGAACCCAGGAGCCCCCACATGACCACCGCCAAACTGCGCCACATCGCCATCTCTGTTCCCGACCTCGAAGCCTCGGCGGCTTTTTACGAACAAGCCTTTGGCCTCAAGCGGGTTAATTTTGTCGTGACCCCTTATGGCGATGGTTTGTCGCTGAGCGATGGGGTCATCAACCTGACCCTGCTCAAGTTCCACACCGACGACGCGGCGGGTGACGAGCGCGGCAAAGACTTTGTGGGCATCCACCACATGGGCTTCATCGTCGACGACTTGGAAGCCATGAGCGAAAAAATCAAAGCCAGCGGCGGCACCTTCCACCGCGAACTCAAAGGCGGCAATGGGGTGGACTTTGAGCGCAAGTTCCGCGACCCCAATGGCATTGTGTTTGACATCTCGCACCGGGGTTGGGTCGGCATCCCCCCGGACGCACCCTGAACACCGCACGCACGCAGACCCCAAGCCAGCACCCGCGCCCCTGAACACCCATCCTTGAACACCTGCGCCACCCGCCGCCACCCACCGCCATGAAACCCGCCGCCTTCGATTACCTGTGCCCACGCACACTCGACGACGCCTTGCAAGCCTTGGCCAGCCATGGCGACCAAGCCAGCGTGCTCGCGGGCGGGCAAAGCCTGATGCCGATGTTGTCGTTTCGCTTGCTCGAACCGCCTTGGGTGGTCGACATCAACCGCATCCCGGGGCTGGACCAGATCCAACAAGACGGCGCGAGCTTGCGCATCGGTGCTTTGGCGCGCCACGCCCAGGTGATGGCCCATCCGCTGGTGGCCCAACACTTTCCCTTGCTGGCCCAGGCCATGCCACACATCGCCCATGCGGCCATCCGCGAGCGCGGCACCCTGGGTGGCAGCCTGTGCCTGGCCGACCCCGCCGCCGAGTTGCCCGCTTGCATGCTGGCGCTGGACGCGCGCCTGCTGCTGCGCTCGCAGCAAGGCGCGCGCGAGGTGGCCGCTGCCGACTTTTTCCAAGGCCTGTACCAAACCGCCTTGGCCCCCGGCGAGCTGTTGGTGGAGGTGCACATTCCCCTGCCCGAGGCGGGCAGCCAGATGGTTTTTGACGAGTTCAGCCGCCGCCACGGCGACTACGCGATGGCCGGCTTGGCCGCTTGGTCACACCCGGCCAGCCAGCGCAGCCGTTTGGTGTATTTGGGCTGCGGCGACCGGCCCACCCGCGCCCTGCGCGCCGAAGCTTTGCTGAATGCCCGCACCCCGGTACCTGAGTACCCCACCTTGCGTGCGGCCATTGACGCCGACCTTCACCCCGAAGCCGACCTGCAAGCGCAGCCCGATACCAAACGCCACTTGGCCACGGTGCTGCTGCAGCGCGCTTGGCCCCACCTGTGACACCCCACACCATGAACCCTTCGCACCCTCTGTCTTTGCACGTCAATGGCGTGGCTGTCCAAGCCCAGGTGGAGCCGCGCCAGCACCTGGCCGATTTTTTGCGCGAGCAGGTGGGCCTGACTGGCACCCACCTCGGCTGCGAATACGGCGTGTGCGGTGCCTGCACCGTGCGGGTGGATGGGCGCATCGTGCGTGCTTGTTTGATGCTGGCCATCCAAGCCCAAGGCTGTGACGTGCAAACCATTGAAGGCTTGGATGCCCAAGGCGGGTTCAGAGACTTGCAGCAAGCGTTCGTGGCGCGCAATGCTTTGCAGTGCGGCTTTTGCACACCCGGCATGGTGATGTGCGCCACCGCCTTGCTCGAACAAGGGGGCTGCCCCAGCCGCAGCGATATTCGCGCCCACATCAGCGGCAACTATTGCCGTTGCACTGGCTACGAGGCCATCGTCGACGCCATTGACCACACCGCGCGCACGCGCGCCGCCACTTAAGGGGGGCCTGGTCGCGAAGCGGCCGGCCTCAAGTGCCTATGGGGGCTTGCATGCGCCCCAACATGTGGTTCATCAGTTCCAGCAAGTTGATTTTTTGCGCGGCCGACATGCCGGCCATGGCCCGCTCGCGAATGGCCACCGCCATGGGCAGGATGCGCCGGTACATGTCCTCGCCCAGCGGCGTGGTGTAGAGCCGCACCGTGCGGGCGTCTTGGTCGTCTGTTTGGCGGCGCACATAGCCATCGGCCTCCATGCGGCTGAGCAAGCGGCTCAGGCTGGAATGGGGCACCACTGCGTAATCCGACAGGTCGGTGATCGAGCTGCCATTGATTTCGGCCAATACCGCCAAGATGCGCCAGTGCTGAAAGCTCACCTTCAAGGGGCGCAAATCCAACTCCAATTGTCGGCTCATCATGCCGCCCACGCGGATCATCAGATAGGGCACCGACTCGTCGAGTCTGTAGTTTTCCAGCGCCTGTACGGTGTCTTGTTTCATCGCATTCAGTAACCAATATGGTCAAATTGAAATGCTAAAGATGATAATATTTTTACCCGTGAATGTTGTAAACGTTTTCGAGATATTTGTATGTATTTACCCTGATCAACGCAATAACAGCAAAGCTGACATGGTCAACAAATACGCGAACAAAACTTGGCGAAACGCTTTTTCGCTGATGTGCTTTCCCAAAAATCGCCCCAGGTACAGGCCCACGGCCATGGGCAGCAAAGCCAGCAACGAAAAGCCCACTTCCCCCAAGCCCATGCGGTCGTAATAAAACATGGCGCTGTACAAAGGCAAAGAGCCAAAAAAATACACGATGCTGATGCCACCGATGAATTGCTCGCGGCTCAGGCGCAGAGCCATCATGTAGGTGATGATGATCGGCCCGGTCAGCGATGACACCGCGCCCAACATCCCAGAGAACATCCCCACACAGGCGCTGACCCAGCGCTCGCGCCGCGGCGAGACATCAAACTGCGGCTTGAAGGCCATCAGCACCACCGCCAACACCAGCACCCCGGCCAGCATGCGGTTGAGGTGGCGCACATCGAGCTCGAGCGTCATGCGCACGGTCAAGATGGTGGCAAAAAACTGCGCCAGCGACAAAGGCCAAAAGCGGCGCAGGTTTTGCCGCCACTGGCCCACCGTCCACACCTGCCACAGGTTGGAGCCCATCACCGGCACGGCCACCAAGGCCATGGCTTGTGGCGCGGGCATGACCAGCGACATCATGGGCACGGCCAGCATGGGCAGGCCCACGCCAATCGCCCCTTTGACCACCCCACCCACACAAAACGACAACACACCCACGGTGAGCATGAGCGCCAAGCCAGGGGTGGACAGCCAGTTGTCCCACAGCGCTGCCGCGCTCAAAGCCGCGCCGCTTCCAAGCCCGGTCGGCCCAAGTTCAAGCGCTGGTCCAGGCCAGGGCGTGGCGCGGCCACGGTCATTCCTTTTGAATCCCGGCCTGGGCCACGGCCTTGCCCAAGCGATCGACCTCTTCAAGCACCGCACGGTGGCATTCGGCGGCGCTGCCACCGATGGCCTCGATGCCCGCATTGCTCAAGGTTTGCACCACCTCGGGCATTTTGGCGATGGCGGACATCTCGTTGCTGATGCGCTCGATGGCTGCCGCCGGTGTGCCACTGGCTGCAAACACCGCCACGATGGGGGCAAAGTCAAAGCCGGGGATTATTTCGGCAATCGCTGGCACATTGGGTTCTTGGGTCGAACGCTTGGCCGCGTTGTTGGCCAGCAAACGCACCTGACCGCTTTTGACAAAGCCGATCAACGAGGGCAGGGCCGAGAACAGCATGTCCACTTGCCCGCCCACCAAGGCTGGTACCGATTGACCCGTGCCTTTGAAGGGGATGTGGGTGATCTCCATCCCCAACGATGCCTTGAGCGACTCCATGGTCAGGTGGTGGGTGCTGCCAATGCCCGAGGAGCCATAGGTCAAGATGCCCGGCTTGGCCTTGGCCAGGGCGATCAACTCGCGCAGGTTGTTGGCCGGCGTTTTGGGGTGAACGGCCAAATACAGCGGCGCACGCGCCGCCAAGGAGACCGCCACAAAGTCGCGCTTGTAGTCGTAGCTCAGCGACTTGCTGATCAAGGGATTGATGGAGAAGGTCGAGCCGTCGGTCACCATGAAGGTGTAGCCATCCTTGGGCGCCAAAGCCATGGCTTGGGCCGCGACCATGCCGTTCGCACCGGGCTTGTTGTCCACCGTGACCGGTTGGCCCAAACGCTCGCTCAAGCGCTGCGCATAAATGCGCGCCACCGTGTCGGGCAAACCGCCAGCGGCGTGGGTGATGATGAATTTGATGGGCTTGTTGGGGTAGGCCTGGGCCCAGGCCGCGCCCGTGCTTGCCAAGGCAGCACCCGCCACCATGCCAGCCATCCAAGTGCGCCGAGCGTGAAAAAGCGATTCCATATCCGTCTCCTTGAAAAAATCAGGGTGCTTCGAGCAAGGCCACCGGGTCACCATAGCGCGCTGCGGCCTGCACCACTTGGGGGTCTCGCAAGGCGCACAAAAAGCCTTGGTCGATGATGGTTTCATCACCAGCCGTGACAGTGGCGTCGAGCACGATCAGGTCTTGGTGCACGGGCGGCTCCTCCCAGTTGGGCATGTGGCGGCGGATCCAGTCGCTGGGCTGGGCCAGGTCGATGCCAAAGTGCAGCGCACCCGGTGCGTTCGAGCCCGCCGGGTAAATGACGTTGCGCGGCGCGCGCGGGTTAAAGCCGCAACCCCCGCCTTCAATGAGTTTGCCGCCCATCAGCATCTCGCGCAGCAAGCCGGCTTCGGTGCTGTGGCCGTGCACCGCCGTCACAAACCGGTTGCGAAACTCCACGGCAATCGGTTCTTCAAAGACTTGGTCAAACCCAATCGCACCTTGGGGATACAGCACCCCATCGATGGCGATGGCTGCGTTGCCGTCGTTCTTCATGGCCGTGCTGTCCCAAAAATTGGGGCCATGGGTGGGCAGGTAATGCACATAGCAACCGGGTTCATCGGCCTTCATCTTGCCGCGCCAGCGGTTGCCGGCGAACATCGCTTCGCGCATCGCCGCCGTGTAGGGGATGCACAGGTTTGAGCCGCGGCCATCGGTGAAGCGCAACTCAAAATCGCGCCCCTTGGGAAAGCGCCGCTCGGTGGCGCGGATGATCTCGCCCACCAAATCAACGGGAAAGGCCGCGTGGGGGGTGTGCAGCAAATCCAGATCGCGAAAGTAGGTGATCTTGATCCAACGCTGACCGGCTTTGCGCTGGGCCACGTTGAACGGGTCTTCGATCGAGCAAAACCAGGTCGACACCACCACATCCACGCCGGAGATCAAGGGTTTGACGCTTTCTGGCACCGCCGGCAAGGTGGTGTTGGGCGCCATGTACATCTCAAAATGCGCACCGCGCGACAGGCACAGGCCCTGCACCGCTTGCACCACACCAGGGTCGAGCAAGGGGTCGGTGAGCATGAGCAAGCGCTCGCCCGGGCGCACCGCAAACACCTGGAAAAAATTGTCCATGGCCTGAAAGTGCTGGCGCGTAGCAGTGATTTTTCCCGGCAGCGGAGGCGGTGCCCCAACGAATTGGGCAGGGGTCATGGCCATCAGTCCACCCGTGCGCCGGTCTCTTTGACCAAACGCGCCCACATGGGGAATTCACGGTTGATGTGTGCTTGGTGCTCCGCCGGTGTGCTGAGCACGGGCTCTGCACCGCGACCGCGCAAGCGCTCCATCACATCCGGGTCGGCCAAGGCGCGCTGCAAAGCGGCGTTGATGCGCTCAACCACCGCCGCTGGTGTGCCCGCTGGGGCATAAAGCCCGTCGGAGGCGGCCAGGTCAAAGCCCTTCAAGCCGACCTCTTCCAAGGTGGGCAAATCGGCCAAGCCACGCACGCGCTGTCGGGTGGTCACGGCCAGGGCACGCAGTTTGCCGGCCTGGACTTGGGCCAACAGATTGGCGGTGAGGTCGATCATCATTTGCACGTCACCGGCGAGCAAGCCGGTCAGTGCGGGACCACCCCCTTTGTAAGGGATGTGCTGGATGTCGACATCGGCCATGCGGCGAAACGACTCGCCCGCCATGTGCGATGTCGTGCCATTGCCCGCCGAGGCAAACGACAGCTTGCCGGGGTTGGCCTTCAAATAGGTGAGCAGCTGTGCGGCGGATTGCACTGGCAAATTGGGGCTGATGACCAGCATCGCGGGGATGAAAGACACCCGCCCCAGGGCGGCAAAGTCGCGCAACTCAAACCCGGTGCGGGCATACAACGCATGGTTGGTGCCGTGCGTGCCATTGGTGCCGTAGAGCAAGGTGTAGCCATCGGCCGCAGCGCGGGCCACGCCCTCACTGCCCACGTTGCCGCCGGCACCGGGTTTGTTGTCGATCACGATGGCCTGGCCCAAATACTCGGCCAGCTTGGGCGCGACCGCGCGCGCCAAGTTGTCGGCGCCACCCCCCGGCGGGAAAGGCACCACCAGCTTGATCGGTTTGTTCGGATAGGCCTGGGCCCAGGCCATGGGTGAGGCGACAGCCAAGGTTGAGGCTGCGGCCAAAAAGTGTCTGCGTTGCATGGTTTTGAAACAGTGGATGAGAGGTTGAAGGGATTGCGCCAGCTCAGCTGACCAACTCATGCGGGGCCACGCCCAAGGCCTGGGCCTCATGAACGCGCCAATCGATGGTTTTGGGGATCACCCCTTGAAACGAACACACCGATTCGGGAATTTGCAATTCACCCACGCCAATCGCTGTGCCCCCGTTGGCGAAAGATTTGACCGCATCGAGCATTTGGCGGCGAAAGGCAACGATGGCCATGTCGCTCGCACCCAAGCGGTCGTGCTCGCGGTCGACGATCGGCCCCATGCCCACCCACATCGCCAAATCTTGGTTCGGAATGCCAGGGATGCCAGTGAAGTTGCCCGCCTTCATGGCGGCGCGGTCTTGCATGAAGTGGTTGCCCACATGGCGCGCCGGGTGGAAAGCGGTGTCCACGTCAACGCCCACCTCGGTGTGCAAAAACTTGCGCCACGCCGCCGTGTCGGGCGTGGTCTGCGGGTCGCCCCAGGCGATGAAATGGAAAGCCGTGTGGTGGTCGTCGATGGGGGTATTGAAGTTGGCCACGTTGTACTGGTCGTTGGGCGGTATCAAAGCCGCTGCCGGGGCCACAAACACCGTGGTGCGCACGTATTCGTGGGTGGCGGCATTTTGGATTGGACGGCGCAGCGCCGCGTAACGAAAACCATAGCCATTGACCTCGACTTGCATGCGCGGGGCTTTGTCGGTGGAGGGGCGCAACCAGTTTTCATTGTTGGCCTTGGCACCATTCACGCGGGCGGGCACCATGTCCGAGGAGTGCAGGCTTGAGCTGTGGGCCGAGTCGATTTGGCCCTCCAAAATTTGCGCCCAGTTGGCCGGGATGATGATTTTGGCGATTGACACCTGCACATCGTCCGTGGGCGCCCAACGCGGGGGCACGAAAGCGGTCATGGTCTCTGGCGGGCCCATATAAGCCCACACCGCACCCGCCCATTCGTGGGTGGGATAGGCCTTGTGCTTGACCTTGCTGACCAAACCGCTGCCCGCAGGCTCAGAGCTCATCTCGACCACATGGCCGCTGACATCCATCTTCCAGCCGTGATAGAGGCAGCGCAGGCCGCCGTGCTCGTTGCGGCCATACACCAGCGATGCGCGCCGGTGCGGGCATTGCTCATCCAAGACGCCGACCTGGCCTTCAGTGTCGCGAAACACCACCAAGTTCTCGCCCAGCACACGGGCGCGCACCGGGGTGCCATCGGGCTCGGGCACCTCTTCGGCCAAGCACACCACCTGCCAGTGGCGGCGCATCAACTGGCCCATCGGGGCATCGCCCTCGACACGGCACATCAACATATTTTCTTCGTGGGTCAGCATTGTTGCTCCTGGGATGGCGGCATGGGCGGGCAAAAAGGGCTTGCCGATAAATACTTAGTGATCTAAGATTATGGATTCTTTTCACACCTTGTCAAGCCTGCAGGCGTCGGTACAAACCATGTCCCCTTTCTCTTTGGCAGTCGCCGCCCTGAGCGCTTTGCGGGTGCGCCGAAAACACCCCATCGCCCGTGACATCGTGCGTTTTGAATTGGCGCACCCCCAAGGCCAAGACTTGCCAGATTGGTCAGCAGGCGCCCACATTCGGTTGGAAACGCCCAGCGGCCACACCCGCAGTTATTCCTTGTGCGGGCCCGTGGGCACGCGCGACCACTGGGCGATTGCGGTCAAGCGCGAGGCCCATGGGCGTGGTGGCTCGCGCAGCATGGCCGACGATGTGAATGAAGGCGATGAACTGCCCTTGCGCGGGGGCGACAACATGTTTCCCATAGACCCCCAGGCACAACAACACATCCTGATCGCCGGTGGCATTGGCCTAACTCCCTTGTATGCGATGGCCCTAACCCTGGCCCAAACCCCGACAGCGAGGTTTCATTTGTATGTGTGCAGCCGCGACGCTGAGGGCACGGCTTTTTTGAGCGACTTGCAACAAGCCCCATGGCGCGAGCATGTCACCGTTCACCACGACGCGGGCGACCCCAACCAGTCCCTGGACTTGTGGCCCGTGCTGGAGACGCCCAGCGACGCCCATGTGTATTGCTGCGGCCCACAAGGTTTGATGGACAGCGTGCGCGACATGAGCGGGCACTGGCCCACGCACCAAATTCATTTCGAGAGCTTTGGCGCGAGCCAGCTAGGCTGGGCCGACAACCAAGCCTTTGAGGTGGTGCTGCGCCGCAGCGGCCAGCGCCTGACGGTACCGGCGGATCGCAGCATCTTGGAATGCCTGCGCAGCGCTGGCTTAAAGGTGGCCAGCTCGTGCGAAAGCGGCACCTGTGGTTCCTGCAAAACCGGATTGCTCGCTGGCGCGGTGGAACACCGCGACATGGTCTTGCTGCCCGAGGAGCAAGACCACCACATCATGCCGTGTGTATCCCGCTCGCGCGACGGTGGCGTTTTGGAGCTGGACCTGTGACGCCCTTGCGCATCGG
Organism: Bordetella parapertussis; assembly: GCA_945900695.1. Classification (GTDB taxonomy): domain Bacteria; phylum Pseudomonadota; class Gammaproteobacteria; order Burkholderiales; family Burkholderiaceae_C; genus Limnohabitans; species Limnohabitans parapertussis_A. The sequence continues at coordinate 12,429 of CAMDJU010000028.1, forward strand.
TGTGGCCGGCTTGGGCCGCGCCTTCACCTTGATGATGCCCACCTTTGTGCACGACCCCCGGGTGCAACTGGTCGCGGCCTGCGATCCCCAGCCCCAAGCCTGTGCCCAATTTGAGCGCGACTTTCAAGCACCCAGTGTGGGCTCCATCGCGGCTTTGTGCCAACGCCCGGATGTGGACTGGGTGTATGTGGCCACGCCGCACCAGTTCCACGCCGAGCATGTGGTGCTGGCCGCCCAACACGGCAAACATGTGCTGGTAGAAAAACCCATGGCCATCCACTTGGCCGATTGCACCCGCATGATCGAGGCCTGTGCAAAAGCCCACACGGCCTTGATCGTGGGCCACAGCCACAGCTTCAACGGCCCGGTGCTGCTGGCCCACCAACTCATCCGCAGCGGCCGTTACGGCCGGGTGCGCATGATCCACGCCTTGCAATACACCGATTTTTTATACCGGCCGCGTCGCCCCGAAGAGCTGCAAACCGACGCTGGGGGCGGGGTCATCCACAGCCAAGCGGCGCACCAAGTGGACATGGTGCGCTTATTGGGCGGGGGCTTGGTGCGCAGCGTCACAGCCCACACCGGCAACTGGGATGCCGAGCGCCCCACCGAGGGGGCCTACAGCGCGCTGTTGTCGTTTGAAGGCGGTGCCTTTGCCAGCATGAGCTACAGCGGATACGGCCACTTTGACAGCGACGCCTGGATGGACGGCATCAACGAAATGGGCTTTGCCAAAGCCAGCGGCACACACGGCGGCGCACGCGCGCGTTTGCGCAGCGTGGCCGACGCGGCACAAGAAGCCGCCCTCAAGGCCGAGCGCAACTACGGCGGGCGCTTGTGGAGCGCGCCAGTCACCGACAGCACCCCGCAGGCCCATTCCCACTTTGGACCTGTGATCATTGGTTGCGAACACGCCGATTTGCGCTTGACACCCAGCGGCGTGGCGATTGATGGGCATGACGCCCAACACTTTGAGGCCGTGCCTTTGGGCACGGTGCCGCGCCAAGAAGTCATCGATGAAATGGTGTCGGCCCAATCTGGCCAAGCCACTTTGCACAACGGGCATTGGGCACGCGCCAGCACCGCCGTCAGCCTGGCCTTGTTGCAATCGGCCCAGGGGGGGTTGAGCGTCTGCCCGGAACACCAAGTGGCCCCCGTGGCATGAAAAAAGACACCCAGCAACTGCTGCGCCACTGGCAAGAGGCGGTGCCCGACGACCGCTTGGCCCACTTGGTACGCGACACCGCCCGTGCCTACACCCGGGCCTTGCAAGCGCGTTTGGCACAGCACCAGGTGCCGTTTGGGCATTGGGCTTTTTTGCGCATCCTGTGGCACAGCGACGGCTTGACCCAGCGCGAGTTGAGCGTGTTGGCCGGGGTGATGGAGCCCACCACCTTCAGCGCCATGAAGGCCATGGAAGCCCTGGGCTATATCGAACGCCGCCAAGCGCCCGAGAACAAAAAAAACATGTATGTCTACCTCACGCCCCAAGGGCGCGCCTTGCAGCAAACCTTGGTGCCCTTGGCCGAGCAAACCAACCACGTCAGCACCCAGGGCTTGAGCGCGCAAGAGGTGCAGGCCACCCGGGCTGTGCTGCTGAAACTGCTCGAAAACCTCGCCGCCGACGAACAGCAATGGGCGAGCAAAGGCGCGGGCCATTCAGTTTGATGCGCCATCCGATCGCAGCCCTTTTTTGACGCGCTTGATTTGCACCAGCACCCAGGCGCTGCCCCAATGGCCAACAGCGCCAAGTCAGGTCCGCCGTGAGATGCCGCGCCGCGCCCAACTGCAGGCCATGGCCTGCAACACCCCCCTGCAGACCGTGCCCAACGCGGTGCTGCAAGAAACCTGCCTCAACCACCAACCCGTCGCCCTTATGACCTGATGGAGTGGCCTGGCCTGCCGCGCATGCTGGACCGCATGGACCCGACTTGCCGGGATTGAGCCTTGCACCCGCCATCGGGGCATTAATCCAGCCACTTTTCCACGCTCGACCACTGTCAGGAGATTTGCGTCACTTATTTGACAATTTTTCTAAAAATATAATTTTTTTTAAGTAAAAAGAGGGTTTAACATTATTGATAATAAAGCCAATATTTTTTGTTAATCAGCCGCTGTGGTCGCCTCGGCCCTTTCAATATCTAAGTTACCCATCGGAATAAGCCATGCCCAACTTCACCGGCGACTCGTCAAACAACCTCCTCACAGGGGGCAGCGGCGATGACATCGTTTCTGGCCTGAACGGCGACGACACCCTGTACGGCGGCGCGGGCAACGACAGCATTTTGGGTGGCGAGGGCAACGACTCCCTTTACGGCGAGCATGGCAATGACACCATCGATGGCGGCAACGGTTGGGACCGAGGGGTGTTCAGTGGCAACCAAAGCGACTACAGCGTGGCCTTCAACCCCAGCTTGCAAACCGTCACCTTGACCGACAACCGCAGCGGCAACGCAGCCAACAGCGGCACCGATGTGCTCAAAAGCATCGACAACTTTCAGTTTGCCAACACCAGCAAAACTTTGCCTGGCCTGCTCCAAGCCGCCAACCAAAGCTTCGGTGTCGACCTCAATGGCTGGGGCGACACCAGCTTGCAGCGCACCTACTGGATGGGGCCAAATCAATACTACCCAGGCAGCAACAACGTGCCCCAAAAGCAAGCGGGCGCTGGCTTTTGGGGCGCCGAAGTGGGCTTGTCTGGTGGCGTCCAAGCGGTTCGCATCAGCACCACGCAATCGGCCAGCAGCATCCAAAACAATGCGGTTCTCGATTGGGTGTTTGGCTATGTCGGCAGCCAAACCGCCAACCCCACCCTGCGCTTTGGCGAAACGTCTGCGAGCACAGCCAGCTTCACCAGCAACAGCAAAACCTTCACCGCTTCGCAGACCACCCATGTCACCAACGGCGTGACCCATTACGACCTGCTGATCAAGGCCAGCGACAACAGCTTGGTCGACAGCGAGGCCATGTCCAATGCCATGAGCCAGGTCAGGCTGGACTACCGCAGCAATGTCACCCAGCCGGCGCAAGAGCAATTTGATGTGAAGTTGCAGGTCAACATATCGGCCGACTTGCAAAACTGGGTGGGGGCCAGCCCCGGACAGACCGATACCTTTGTCGCCCGATTGGACAACCAAGGGCCCTTGATCGCTACCGCCAGTTACGGCGGGCGCATGGTGGGCTTGGCGTTCAAAAACATTTTGGACATCCCCACCAGTTTGCCCGACGCTTCTTTAGACGCTTGGCAGGCCCACCCCGACAAAAGCCACTTCAAGGTGACGGTGGACGGCAAACAGGCCATTGTCATGGACGCGGTGATGGTGAATGACGGTGTGGCTTTGTTGCTGGGCAGCGCCATCCCCAGCACCGCCCGCGACGTGACGGTCAGCTACACGGACCCGGCTGGCAACCAGTCCACCAAGGTGATTGAAGACTGGCAGGGCAACGACACGTCCAGCTTCAACATCCAGGCCGTGAAAAACGACGCGGTTGATTTTGTCGGAACCATCAATAGCAACGCTGTGTTGGGCTACGACACATTTGGCGACGGAACGGCCAAATACGTGAGTGACGATGGCGATTTCAATGACGGGGCATTGGCCAAGGTGACCAGTGTCAATGGCACCAGCGCCACCATCAGCTGTGTGGCGCCTGCTTGGGGCAGCAATCCGGCATACAGCTACAAAGCCGGTGCCA
>CAMDJU010000029.1 GCA_945900695.1 Bordetella parapertussis
GCCCGCATGGATGGCGCGTCCCCCATGCAATTGTTCCGCTTGGTTTATTTGCCCCTGATGGTGCCGTCTTTGGTGGCGGTGGGTACCTATTCTTTGCTGTTGGCTTGGAATGAATACCTGTACGCTTTTTTGCTGCTGTCGCGCGACGACACCGTGACCTTGGCCGTGGCTTTGGGTAATTTTTTATCCGCCGATGATTCGCCCTGGGAGTTGCTGATGGCCACGGGCTTGGTGTATGCCTTGCCACCAGCGGCTATTTATTACACCTTTAAGCGCTACATGGTTTCGGGCCTGACCGCAGGCGCCGTTAAATCCTGAAAGAAACGACATGGCCAATATTTCTTTTCGCGATATCAAAAAATCGTTTGGCGCGGTCGATGTCATTCATGGCATCAGCTTTGATATCCATGATGGTGAGTTCGTGGTGTTGGTGGGGCCATCGGGTTGCGGTAAATCCACTTTGTTGCGCATGCTGGCTGGCTTGGAAGACATCACAGCAGGTGAAATTTGCATCGATGACCGGGTGATCAACGACTTGGACTCCAAGGACCGCGACATTGCCATGGTGTTTCAAAGTTACGCTTTGTATCCCCACATGACGGTGTATGACAACATGGCGTTCAGCTTGAAGCTGCGCAAAGCCCCCGAAACCTTGATTCGGGAGCGGGTGCTCAATGCCGCCAAAATCCTCAGCCTCGATAGCCTGCTGCAACGCCAACCGCGTGAGTTGTCTGGCGGACAACGCCAGCGTGTGGCCATGGGCCGAGCCATTGTGCGCGACCCCAAGGTGTTTTTATTCGACGAGCCCTTGTCGAATCTGGATGCCAAGTTGAGGGTGGCCATGCGTGCCGAGATCAAGGCCTTGCATCAACGGCTCAAAACCACAACGGTGTATGTGACGCACGACCAAATTGAGGCCATGACCATGGCAGACCGCATCGTGGTCATGCATGACGGCATCATTGAGCAAATCGGCACGCCACTGGAATTATTCGACCATCCGTGCAATTTGTTCGTGGCTCAGTTCATTGGGTCACCGGCCATGAATGTCCTCCCCGGGGTGGCTGTGCACGATCAAGGCCAGTGGGGGGTGTTGGTGGATGGGCAACGTTGGCCTGTGCCGGAATTGGCCGGTTTGAAGGCTGGGCAAGCGGTTCATTATGGGTTTCGACCCACCGATTTAAAGTTGTCCGTCAACGGCGATGGTGTGCAAGCTGAGGTTACCTTGGTCGAACCCACGGGTTCAGAGACTGAGCTCATGTTGCGCTGTGGTGATCGGAGCTTGGTGATGGTGATCCATGGCCGCACATCGGTTCAAAACGGTGACCAAGTCCATTTATCCATGGATGCAGCGCGCGCCCATGTGTTTGACAGCACCAGCGAGCAGCGCATTGCCTGAGTCAACCATGGTGGTGGTGGTCATGGGTGTGAGCGGTTGTGGCAAGACCACCATCGCATCTTCTTTGGCCCAATCCTTGGGCTGGGCCTTCATCGAGGGGGATGTTTTTCACCCGCCCGAAAATGTTCAGCGCATGGCACATGGCATCGCTCTCACGGATGCTGATCGTGCATTGTGGTTAGAGCGCTTGGCCCTGGAGCTCAAAGATCAGTCACGCATCAATGCGGGTGTGGTGCTGGCTTGCTCCGCCCTGAAAAAAACCTATCGGGACGTGTTGAGGCGAGGTTGGCCGGATGCGCTGTTTTTGTATTTGCATGGCAGCGCTGAATTGATTGGTCAACGCTTGTCAGCGCGCAAAGACCATTACATGCCCAGCAGTTTGTTGCAAAGCCAATTTGAAGCGCTGGAGCCGCCAGGGCACACAGAGCGCGCTTGGCGGTATGGCATTGATCAATCGCCTCAGGACATAGTGGACGACGTGCTCAAGCGCATGGGCAATGACACGACGCAATGCGTTTGACCAAAAGCCCCACATAAGCGTGCATGCCTGGCAGGTTCCGTGATGTTTCAGCGGGGAAATCCGCCCCCGCGCCCGCCACCCCCACCACCAGAGCGACCACCGCCGCCACCGCCACCGCCGCCACCAAACCCACCTTTTCGTGGGCCACCTGGTCGGCCACTGTTGTTGCGCTGACCCCCGCCACGATTGCGTTCGGTCATCAAGTCCACGCTGGTGCGGGTCGGGTCGGGTTGGCGCATCGCGCTGTTTTGGTTTTTGTGACCAAAGGCATTGACACCACTTTGGGTGCCCAAGTGGGCATTGGCGCGTGGTTGAAAGTCATCGGGCTCCGCACCACCTTCTGCCTGGGCATGGTGGGATGGCTGCGAATGCGGGGCGTCACGCACCATCATGGGGTCACGGGGTGGGCGGTCATCGCGGTATCGGTTGCGACCCTGGCCTTGTCCACCATTGGGCCTTGGGGGTTTGGCGCCGGGGGTGCGCACCTGGCCATTGGGGCGGGGGGTGGCACGGGGGCCTTGACCGGCTTTGTTTTCGCGCATGCGCTGCATCATTTCTGAGCGGGCGGCTTTGGCGGCTGCTGCCATCACATCGCGGCTGGGGGGTTGACCCAAACCGCCCCACAGGGTTTGGCGGCCCATGGCAATGGGTTCGGCGACTTCGTTTTCTTCTGGGCCAAAACCTTCAATGGCTTGGACAGGCACGGCCTGACCGGTGAAGCGCTCAATGTCGCGCATGAACCCTTGCTCATCCAGCGACACCAAACTGACGGCCTCTCCCGTGGCGCCGGCCCGACCGGTGCGGCCAATCCGGTGCACATAGTCTTCGCTGATATTGGGGATGTCGTAGTTGACCACGTGCGGTAACTCATCGATATCAATCCCGCGCGCGGCAATATCGGTGGCAACCAGGGCGCGGATGTCGCCAGATTTGAAACCGGCCAAAGCTTGGGTGCGTGCGGTTTGGCTTTTATTGCCGTGCAAGGCCATGGCCGTGATGCCATGCTTGTTCAAAAACTCCGCCACGTTGTTAGCGCCAAATTTGGTGCGCGTGAAAACCAGCACTTGGCTCCAAGAATGGGCCTCAATGATGTGGGCGAGCAGGGGTTTTTTCTTGCCACGACCCACCGGGTGAACCACCTGGGTGATGCTCTCGACCGTGGTGTTGCTGGGTGTGACTTGAATGCTTTGCGGATTGCGCAGCAAACCATTGGCCAAATCGCGAATTTCTTCGCTGAAGGTGGCTGAGAAAAGCAGGCTTTGCTTTTCGCGCGGCACCAAAGCCAGGATTTTTTTGACATCGTGCACAAATCCCATGTCCAACATGCGATCGGCTTCATCCAAAACCAAAATTTGGACGGTCGATAAATCCAAAAAGCCTTGTTGCTGCAGGTCCAACAATCGCCCGGGTGTGGCGACCAAGATGTCCACGCCATTGCGCAAGCGGTCAATTTGGGGATTCATACCCACCCCGCCAAAAATCACGGCCGAAGTCAGTTGCAAGTACTTGCCATATACACGGACGGATTCTTCGACCTGCGCGGCCAGTTCGCGGGTAGGCGTCAACACCAGGGCGCGGATGCCAAAAACACCATGCTTGTTGGGGGTGCTGCGACTCATGGCCAATTTGTGCAGCATGGGCAAGGTGAAAGCAGCGGTTTTACCCGTGCCGGTTTGTGCACCTGCCAGCAGGTCTTGTCCCTCCAAAACGGCCGGTATGGCTTGGGCTTGGATGGGGGTAGGGGTTTCGTAGCCTTGCTCGCGCACGGCTTTCAAAATGGCCGGGGCCAGTTTCAGGTCGTCAAAGTTCATGATGGAGCGCCGTCTCGGGCGCAGGAGTTCGGCCTGATCCGCTGTTTACAACAGCAGCCAGTCATAGGCCAACAGGGTTCACAGGTGGGCTGAATAGCTCAATGCAGATCGCCAAGCTCAGCCCCAGCAGAAGCGCTGGTGTCGCACCAACTGGAGGATGCGACGTTTCTGATTGTTGCACGAATTGAAATGCCTTGGCTGGGGCGGCGCGCAGGGCTGATAATCACCTCTTTTCAACCGAGTTCCAAGGATTTTTCGCATGGCCCAGTATGTATTCACCATGAACCGCGTCGGCAAAATCGTGCCACCCAAGCGGCACATCCTCAAGGACATTTCGCTGAGCTTTTTCCCTGGCGCCAAGATCGGTGTGTTGGGGCTCAACGGCTCGGGCAAATCGACCTTGCTGAAAATCATGGCGGGCGTGGACACCGAGATCGAAGGCGAAGCCCAACCGATGGCGGGTTTGAAGATTGGTTATCTGCCCCAAGAGCCCAAGCTGGACCCGCAAAGCACGGTTCGGCAGGCGGTTGAAGGCGGCATGGGGGAGGTGTTGGCAGCTAAAAATCGGTTGGAAGAAATTTACGCCGCTTACGCAGAACCCGACGCAGACTTTGACAAGTTGGCGGCAGAGCAAGGTGAATTAGAGGCGATCATTGCCACGGCGGGCAGCGACAGTGAGCACCAGTTGGAGATTGCGGCCGACGCCTTGCGCCTGCCACCATGGGACGCCGTGATTCAACACCTATCAGGGGGCGAAAAGCGCCGGGTGGCTTTGTGCCAATTGCTGTTGTCTCGGCCTGACATGTTGCTATTGGACGAACCCACCAACCACTTGGATGCCGAGTCGGTGGATTGGTTGGAGCAATTTTTGGCCAGGTTTTCGGGCACGGTAGTTGCCATTACCCACGACAGGTACTTTTTAGACAATGCGGCCGAATGGATTTTGGAGTTGGACCGTGGCCACGGTATTCCCTACAAGGGCAACTACACCACTTGGTTGGAGCAAAAGCAAGACCGCTTAGAGAAAGAGCAAAAGGGCGAAGAGGCCCGCGCCAAGGCACTGAAAAAAGAACTCGATTGGGTCCGACAAAACCCCAAAGGGCGACAAGCCAAGAGCAAGGCGCGCATTGCCCGATTTGAAGAACTGTCGGATTTTGAATACCAAAAACGCAATGAAACACAGGAAATTTTCATTCCCGTGGCTGAGCGCTTGGGCAACGAAGTGTTTGAGTTCACAAACGTCAGCAAATCCTTTGGGGACCGCATGCTGATCGATGACCTCAGCTTCAAGGTGCCTGCTGGGGCCATTGTGGGCATCATTGGCCCCAACGGCGCAGGCAAATCTACTTTGTTCCGGATGATCGCTGGCAAAGAGCAACCTGACACGGGCACGATCAAAATCGGCTCGACCGTGAAGATGGCTTTTGTCGATCAAACGCGCGACGATTTGACCGACGGAAAAACGGTTTGGGAAGATGTCTCTGGCGGCTTGGACATTTTGACGGTGGGTAAGTTTGAGATGGCCAGCCGTGCTTACTGTGGTCGGTTCAACTTCAACGGTGGTGACCAGCAAAAGCGTGTGGGCACGTTGTCGGGGGGTGAGCGCGGTCGACTGCACTTGGCCAAAACCTTGATCGCAGGTGGCAATGTGCTGTTATTGGACGAGCCATCAAACGACTTGGATGTGGAGACATTGCGTGCTTTGGAGGACGCTCTGTTGGAGTTCGCGGGCAGCGTGATGGTGATCAGCCACGACCGCTGGTTTTTGGACCGCATTGCCACACACATCTTGGCCTGTGAAGGGGATTCGCATTGGACTTTCTTTGACGGCAACTACCAAGAATACGAAGCCGATAAGCGCAAGCGCTTGGGTGAAGAGGGTGCCAAGCCCAAGCGTGTGCGCTACAAAGCCCTCACTTAAGCTCATTTGCGCAGGGCCACCACTCACCTGGGGCCAGGCGCAAACTTTCAGCACTGGTCACAGCGTTGAGTACCGCCAGTGCAGTCACTTCTGTGGCCAGGGTTGACAGCAGCATCATGTCAGCTGGCAAGCCACTTTTGCCGGTACCCAAAGCAAACAAGGTGTCCCCATCCCAGGGGGTGTGAACGGGGCGAATGGTTTGGGCCAAACCGTTGTGCCCCATTTGCGCCAGTCGATGGGCTTGGCTTTTGGTCAGCACCGCATCGGTGGCAATCACGCCGATGGTGGTGTTTGCGCCTGTGGCCAGACTGCCTCTGGGGACCCCTTGGATCAGGCTGCTGACCGTGTTTTGAAGCTCCAGCCCAGACGAGGTGGTTCTGGCGCCGGCCAGAATGCGGCCATTCTTTGGGTCCACCACATCGCCCAAGGCATTGACGACCACCAAAGCCGCCACCGTCACGCCATCTACGGTCAAGGCAGCACTGCCAATGCCCCCTTTCATGGCCAGGTGGGAGCCAAACACTTTGCCCACTGTGGCCCCTGAACCGGCGCCCACATTGCCCATGCGCACCGGTGCCGAGTTGGCATCTGAGCAGGCCATCCAACCGCTCATCATGTCTGGGCGGATGCGCGGGTCGCCCACGCCCAGGTCAAAAATCACGGCAGCTGGCACGATGGGCACCCGCACCGGCCCCACCGGGATACCGTGGCCATGCTCTTCCAGCCATTTCATGACCCCGGATGCGGCATCCAAGCCAAAAGCGCTGCCTCCTGAGAGCAAAACCGCATGGACATGGGGCACGGTGTTGTGGGGGGCCAGCACATCGGTTTCCCGCGTGCCAGGGGCGGCGCCCCGCACTTCGACACCCCCTACCGTCCCATCTGGGCACAAAACGACAGTGCAACCTGTGGGTCGGTCACTCAAATTGTGGTGTCCTACCAACACGCCATGAAGTCGGGTCAGCGATGGATTTTGGTGCATGGTCGAATTTAAACGGGTGGTGAATCACATGGTTCAAGCATGCAGATTTCAACACAAGGGTCAAGCCGCGCTGCTGGGTAATTTATTGGGTTGCCAGAAAGCCTGGGGCAGTTGGGCGGAGCTTGCTTTATATCAATCTCAAATGTTACATTTGGTTACCAATCAATTTGTTTCGCCAATGAACCATTGGGGTGTTCATAGGAAATAAGTTGATGTGGGTGAGGAAATCATAAATAAAGTGTTTGTTAATGGTTTTACTCGATAATTTAATACTTTATAATAATTTTGAAATTTTAATTTAACACCTAAGGGGATGTTTATGACGGGCAAAATCACATTTGATGCAGGCAGTGAATATTGCGGCACCAGTTACGCCGCCAAGATGCTGGACCTTTCCGTTGGAACCGTTCAATCGTTGGTCGAAAAAGGCGAGTTGGTGGCCTGGAAAACCCAAGGCGGGCACCGGCGCATTTCCATCCAATCTGTGCGAGATTTCCAGCGCCGCAACAACTACATCACCAAGTCCAATATGGTTTCTGGCCAAAGGTTGAAGGTCATGGTGGTCGAAGATGAAGACCTGACGCGTCAGATGCTGAGTGATCACTTTCAGCAATGGGACATGCCCCTGGATCCGAGCTTTTTCAGTTCGGCCTTGACAGCCTTGCTCGATTGGCCGCAGTTGCAACCCCAAGTGCTGATCACCGATTTGCGCATGCCGGGCTTGGATGGGTTTGAGTTGATCCGCACTTTGCACGACCACCCCCGGTATGCCCAAATGGTGGTGGTGGTGGTCACCGCCCTGTCGCCGCAACAAATTGCTGCAGAGGGGGGTATGCCCGATGGTGTTCAATTGATGCACAAACCCATCGACATGGGTTGGCTCAAGGGTTATTTGAATGCCTTGGTCAGCATGGGGCAAATGGCCAAGCGACAGGACGAATTGGTGCGCATGCGCGACATGTGAAACGGAGACGGGCCGTCGGCCGGGCAGGGGGTTTCACCCATGGCCCAGACGGTAAAGCCTTCTATGCTTGGGGCCTGTTCACCCTGAGTTTGTCATGCCATTGAAGCTGCCCCCTTCGGGTCCCATGCCCCTAAAGCGACCGCACCACACCTATTGGCCCCAACGTTTGCCGCTTGACATGGGCTTGCCATCCACCACGCTGTGGGACAACTTGTCGGTCAATGCCCTTCGATATCCTCATAAGAGCGCTGTCCATTTCATGGGCACAGCATGGACCTACCTGGACGTGATGCGCCAAGCGGAGCGGTTGGCGGCCTGGCTCGTTGCCCAAGGGGTGATGACTGGTGACAGGGTGCTGCTGACCATGCAAAACTGCCCTCAATGGCTGATCGCCCACTTTGCCATTTTGCGCGCCAATGCGGTAGTGGTACCGGTCAATCCCATGAATCGCAGCTTGGAGTTGCAACACTATATTGCTGATGCCGATGCACGCATGGCCATCACCTCTGCCGACTTGGCCGAGGGATTGGCACAGGCCAGCGATGCTTTGCCCGACGCGCAAAAATTGCAGCATCTGTTGATCACTCAGCATACCGATGGCTTTGATCCCCTGTGCACACCAGAGGGGGACATGCCAGAAAGTTGGCGCGATTGGCTGCTGTCCTCGCATCCGATGCCCGCATTGAAATCTGGTCAAACTCACCGCTGGGTGGATGCGGTGGCCTGTTCCACGGACGTTCCCGAGCACACCGCACAAGCCACTGACATGGCGGTATTGCCCTACACCAGTGGTACCACCGGCTTGCCCAAAGGCTGTATTCACTTGCATCAAAGTTTGATGCACAACGCCATGGCTTCTGCCTTTTGGAGCCAGGGCACCCCAGACAATGTGAGCCTGTGCGTGGTGCCCATGTTTCACATCACGGGCATGGTCTCGGTGATGCACTCCGCCATTTATTTGGGCGCCACTTTGGTGTTAATGCCCCGCTGGAACCGGGACCTGGCAGCCCGCTTGATCCAACGCCATCGGGTCACCCATTGGACCAATATCCCGACCATGGTGATCGATCTCTTGGGCAGCCCGGATGTGGACCAATACGACCTCAGCAGCTTGGTGCACATTGGTGGCGGTGGCGCGGCCATGCCCCAAGCCGTGGCGCAGCGTTTGAACAGCCAGTGGGGACTGAAATACATCGAAGGTTATGGTTTGACCGAAACCTCTGCCCCATCGCATTCCAACCCGCCAGACCGGCCCAAGCAACAGTGCTTGGGCGTGCCATTCATGAGCACAGATGCGCGCGTGGTCGACCCCCAGCATTTGACCGAATTGCCGGTGGGCGAGTCTGGAGAGATCGTGATCCATGGTCCCCAAGTGTTCCAAGGCTATTGGAAGCGACCCGATGAAACTGCCAAAGCTTTTTTTGAACTGGATGGCAAAAGGTTTTTTCGCTCGGGTGACCTGGGTCGAATGGATGAGGAGGGCTATTTTTTCATCACCGATCGGCTCAAGCGCATGATCAACGCATCGGGCTTCAAGGTATGGCCGGCCGAAGTGGAGGCTTTGATGTTTCAACACCCGGCCATCTTGGAGGCTTGCATCATTGCCACCCGCGATCCTTACCGGGGCGAAAGTGTGAAAGCCTTGGTGGTGTTGCGCGCTGGGCAGCAAGGCCAAGTCAGCGAGCAAAACGTGGTGGCATGGTGCCGAAGCCACATGGCCGTTTACAAAGCCCCCAAAGAAGTCGAATTTTTAGATGCCCTGCCCAAAAGTGGCAGCGGTAAGGTCATGTGGCGTGCCCTGCAAGAGGCCGAGTACGCCCGTTCATCCGGAGCGGTATGAGCCGGGTGGTTTGCTGGACACGGGTCATGCACCGTTTCTGGCCGATCGGTGGCGGCTTGCGCTAAGCTTGGCCCATGATCCAACTCTCTGTCCTTGACCAGTCCATCGCCGCGGCCGGTTCCTCCCAAGACCAAGCGGTTCGCAACACTTTGGCGCTGGCGCAGCAATGCGAAGCCTGGGGCTATCACCGCTTTTGGGTCAGTGAGCACCACAGCCACCCCAGCATTGTGGGCACCGCACCTGAAATTCTCATGGCCGCCATTGCAGCGCGAACCCAGCGCATTCGCATTGGCAGTGCCGGTGTGATGCTGCCCCATTATTCGGCCTTGAAAGTGGCCGAGCAATTCAGGGTGCTCAATGCTTTGGCCCCGGGTCGCATTGATCTGGGTGTGGGGCGAGCCCCTGGCAGCGATGGCCGAACCGCGCAGGTGCTCAACCCGGACCGATACGCGTCCGAGCGATTTCCCCAACAGGTGTTGGAGCTGCAAGCCTGGATCACGGGCACGCCATTGCCAGCAGGTCATCCAGGACACGGGGTGTTTGCTTACCCCAACAGTGACACCAACCCCGATATTTGGATGTTGGGCAGCTCTGATTACGGCGCGCAATTGGCCGCGCACTTGGGCTTGCCCTATGCGTTTGCCTATTTCATCACCGAGGGCCAAGGTCTGGAGACTGCTTTGGATTTGTATCGGCAAAACTTCCGTCCCACCGATCAACGACCCAAAGCCCATGCCACGGTTTGTGTGTGGGCCTTGGCCGCTGACACCGAGGCGCAGGCATGGCATTTGTTCAAAAGCCGGGCCCGTTGGCGCATGGACCGCAACCTGGGCCGCATTGGACCCATCTTGCCGCCAGACCAAGCGGAGCGGGACTACAGCCCGACAGAGCAACTTGCCCTGGCGCAACTCAAAGCCAATGCCCTGGTGGGGTCCGCCCCCCAAGTGGCCAGCAAGCTGCGCGCATTGGCGCAACGCATGGACATTGATGAAATCGTGTTGATCACTTGGACCCATGACCCGGTGCACCAGCGTCGCTCGTATGAATTGCTGGCCCAAGAATTTGCATGGGGCCAGCAGGCCTCATCCCGCCAACTTGAACCGGCACTGAACTGAAACTTACCGCAGAAAGGCCATCGATGTTTCAAACCACCATTGCCGGCAGCTTGCCCAAACCCGAGTGGCTGGCCGAGCCCGAAAAGCTGTGGCCGCAATGGAAGCAAGCAGGCGCCTCCTTGCTGCAAGCCAAAGCGGACGCCACGTTGTTGTGGATCAAGGCGCAAGAAGATGCAGGCATGGACATCATTGGCGACGGCGAGCAAGCACGGCAGCACTTTGTGCACGGGTTTTTAGAGCAAGTGGAAGGCATTGACTTTGAGAACAAAGTCAAGATGGGCATCCGCAACAACCGCTATGACGCCATGGTGCCGCAAGTGGTTTCTAAGTTGCGATTGAAAGGGCGAGTCCACGCCATGGAAGCGCAACTGCTCAGAGCCCACACCTCGCGCAAAACCAAATTCACCTTGCCCGGACCCATGACCATTGTGGACACCGTGGCCGATCGTTTTTATGGCGAGGGCAAAGAGGGTCGCATCCAAATGGCCATGGCGTTTGCCGAGTTGCTCAACCAAGAGGCGCTGGCGCTGCAAGCCGATGGCATCGACATCATCCAGTTCGATGAACCCGCTTTCAATGTCTACATGGAAGATGCTGCCGATTGGGGCGTCAAAGCGTTAGAGCGTGCCGCCCAGGGCCTGACCTGTACCACCGCAGTGCATATTTGCTATGGCTACGGCATTCAAGCCAATGTGGACTGGAAAAACACCTTGGGTCACGAGTGGCGGCAATATGAAAAAGTGTTTCCCGCGCTGGCCAAAAGCAGCATCGACCAAGTCAGCCTGGAGTGTTTCCACTCGCATGTGCCCATAGACTTGATTGCTTTGCTCGATGGCAAAGACGTGATGGTGGGTGTGATCGATGTGGCCTCGGATGTGATCGAAACCGCTGAAGAAGTGGCCGACACCATTGGCCGTGCCTTGCAGTTTGTCAGCAAGGAACATTTGTTCCCCTGCACCAACTGCGGCATGGCGCCCATGGACCGGGCGACGGCCCAGGCCAAGTTAAAGGCCTTGGTCGCCGGTGCCGCTTTGGCCCGTGAAAGGCTTGGTTAGCACGAGGGTGCTGATGACACCGCCTCGGGCTTGGCCATCACGCCCGTTTCCGGGTCAAATTCTGCGGCCTTGAGGTACAAAGCCAGACCTGCATCCATGGTTTGGGCGTGCTGCTCGAACCAAAGCCCGACTTCATGCAGCAACTGCCGGACCAAGGGCAGTTGATCGAGCTCTCGACCGCGGCGCAAACCCTCGCGCATGACTTGCAAAATGGTGTCGTGTTGCTCGGCATGGCAACCCATGGGTCCAAATTGGGCTTGTTCCATCCAGCGGTCTTCGCGCTCAAAATGGTCTTGGGTGTGGGTGAGGACGGCCTCGTAGCGATCCATCAAATCGGCATCGCTGGCCATTTGGGCGGCGCCCAACAAGGCAACAAACTCCACATGGGTGTCGTCCATTGGTGTCATGTCAACGGCCAGATGGTCAGACCACTGCAAACTGGGTTCGCAGGGCTTGGTGTATTTTTCGTCAATGACTATTTCAGACATGGCGCAATCTCTTGGCAAAGGGGGTTGTGTGGGCTGCGGTCTATTTATGCGCGTTCAAATATAGCGGCAATGCCTTGGCCGCCACCAATGCACATGGTCACCAGGGCGTAGCGCCCTTGGATGCGATGCAGTTCATGCAAGGCCTTGACCGTGATCAAAGCGCCCGTGGCCCCAATCGGGTGGCCCAATGAAATGCCCGAGCCATTGGGGTTGACCTTGGCGGGGTCCAGGCCCAGGTCGCGGGTGACAGCACAGGCTTGGGCGGCAAACGCCTCGTTGGCTTCGATGACATCCAAGTCGGCCACCTTCAAGCCTGCTTTGGCCAAGGCCTTTTGGGTGGCGGGCACGGGGCCAATGCCCATATAAGCCGGGTCCACACCCGCATGGGCATAGGCCACCAGGCGCGCCATGGGCTTCAAGCCACGTTGATGGGCCACTTGGGCGTCCATCAACACCACGGCAGCCGCTGCGTCGTTGATGCCCGATGCATTTCCGGCCGTCACCGTTCCGTTTTCTTTGATGAAGACAGGTTTGAGTTTGGAGAAGTCTTCCGCTGTGGCCCCAGTGCGGAAGTGTTCGTCGGTGGCATAGGCCACTTCCCCTTTGCGGGTTTTGAGCATGATGGGCACGATTTGGTCTGTGAAGCGACCTTGCGCAGTGGCGCGCTCGGCACGCAGGTGGCTCTCCAGTGCCAAAGCGTCTTGGTCATCCCGCGTGATGCCCCACTTTTTGGCGATGTTCTCGGCCGTCACGCCCATGTGGATGGTTTGAAAAGGGTCGTGCAAGGCGCCGACCATCATGTCCACCATTTTTGTGTCACCCATGCGCGAGCCCCAGCGCATGTTCAGGCTGGCAAAAGGCGCGCGGCTCATGTTCTCGGCACCGCCGCCAATGGCAATATCGCAGTCACCCAACTGGATCGACTGCGCCGCAGACACAATGGCTTGCAAGCCCGAGCCACACAAGCGGTTCACATTGAAAGCCGGGGTTTCTTGGCCACAACCGGCTTGGATGGCGGCCACCCGAGAAAGGTACATGTCTTTGGGTTCTGTGTTCACCACATGGCCAAACACCACATGGCCCACATCCGCGCCATTGACCTGGGCACGGGACAAGGCCTCGCGCACCACCGTGGTGCCCAATTCGGTGGGCGGCACATCTTTGAGGCTGCCACCAAAGGTTCCTATGGCGGTGCGCACGGCACTCACAACGACGACATCACGCATGGGGTTCTCCTGGGTAAAAATAACTGTTCAGTGGGCTCACGCGTCGCGCGAGTCTGCGACCGGCTGCTGGCCAAAATCGGGGCGTTTCAGGTAGGCGAGTATCCGAGCGGCAGCCTCATCGGGGGAGGCCAGCGCACCCGTGGTTTTGAGGTTGACGAAGTTTTCACGTTCTGGAAACTGGCTCTGGTCGCCGGCCCTTAAATCGGATTGCATGTCGGTGTCAATCACACCGGGTGCCAAGGAGACGATGCGCGCACCGTTGGGCAAGTGGGCCTCTTCCAGGGCCACGCATCGGCTGTAATGGTCCATGCCCGCTTTGCTGGCGCAGTACATGCTGCTGCCGGCCATGGCACGCCGACCCAAGCCGGAGGAAATGTTCACAATTTTCTTGGGGATGCCCCAAGAGCGGGTAGCGGTCAAAAATGCCGCAGACAACTGCATAGGGGCTTCCAAATTGATGGCCAAAGTGCTTTGCAAAAGCTCGGCATTTTGAGGCGTCAACGGCCCCAAGTGGCCAATCACACCCGCGTTGTTGATCAAGGTGGCGCTGGCCAATTGACTCGGGTCGATCTGTTGCAACCAGGCCAGCAGCTTTTGCGCCACGGGGATGGGCTGGGCCAGATCAGCGCGCCATTGGACCAAACTGGCCCCTTTGTTGGCGGCCCAGCTGTCCAATGCGGGCGCGCTTTGGCGTGAAATGCACAGCAATTGGGCATTGGCTTGGTCACACAGTTGTTGCGCCAATGCCAAACCCATGCCACGGGAAGCGCCGGTCAAGATGGTCAGGTGTTTCATGGGGTGTGTGTGAATGAATTAACGCTTCATTATGACCAGAGTTCAGGCCGGATGGCGGGACCCCCAGCGCCCTGGAGTAGCTGTGGTGACAGGGAAGACGGGGCAATTGACAGACCTGCTCAACAAATGCAGAGGGCGACAAGGGCATGGCCTGGCATGGGTAAATCCCTCAGTGCCAAGGCGTTTTTTGTCAGGCATGATCGCCGCATAACAACGCAAACTTCAAGGAACCCCGGGATATGAACGATTTCACCCCAAGCCCAGCAGCGACCATTCCTGCTTCCCCACCCCGTTTATTGATTCCCCGCCTCGCGCCTTTGTATGACTTGTTGACCCCGCTTTCATGGCCGCTGATCCGATGTGCAACGGGTTTGATATTGGCGGTTCATGGCTGGGGCAAAATTTCCAAAGGCCCAGAAGTGGTGGCCCCGGTTTTTGAGAGGCTGGGTTTTGAGCCTGCATTGGCGGTGGTTTACTTGCTTATTTTTGTGGAGTTCTTCGGTGGGATCAGTTTGGCGCTGGGCCTGTTCACCCGATTTTTCGCGGCGGCCATCACCATTGAAATGGCGGTGATTTTCTTCACCCAATACCTGCCCAACGGGTTCTCTTGGTTGAACAAAGGCTATGAATTTGTGTTGCTGTGGGGCTTGGTCTCCTTGGCCATTTGGTTGCGCGGCGGCGGGCCCTATTCGCTGGATCGCCGCTTGGGTGTGGAGCTTTGAAACTGCCATGAAAAAAACAATGAATTCCCACAAAACACAAACCATCGACAGACGCCTATGGCTCAAGGCTGGGGCCTTGAGCCTTGGCGGCGCATACAGCACAATTTCTTTGCCCCTGGGGGCCCAAGAGGTGTGGCCGGCGCGGCCGGTGAAGTTGATCGTTTCTTCATCACCCGGCGGGGGCACTGATTTGTATGCCCGCATGTTGGCCCAGGCTTTGGGAGACGTGCTCAAGCAGCAGTTTGTGGTCGAAAACCGGCCCGGGGCCAGCGGCAACATTGGGGCTGCAGCCGTGGCCAAGTCCCCCCCAGACGGGTACACTTTTTTGGTCTCGGCCAATACATCCTTGACCATCAATGGCAGCTTGTTCAAAAACCTGTCTTACGAAGCTGAGCGTGATTTCGTGCCCATCATGCGTGCGTTTGCGCCCTTGGTGCTGGTGGTCCATCCAGCGACCAAGGCACGCAGCTTGGCTGAGTTGATTGATTTGGGCAAGCGTGAGCCGGGTAAAGTCTCTTTCGGATCAGCGGGAACGGGCAGCACCACTTACCTGGGTGTGCGCATGCTGGAAGAAAAAACGGGTGCGCGCTTTTTGCATGTCCCCTACAAGGGCGTGGGACCCGCCTACCAAGATTTGCTGGCTGGGCAGTTGAATTTTTTGTTCCCCGATGTGGCCTCTGCCTTGTCCTTGATCAAGGCTGGCAAGATCATTCCCATCGCCAGTGAGCAGCGCACGCCTTCATTGCCGGGTCTTCCCACAGTGTCGGAAGCGGGTGTCGCGGATGTCAGCACCAACAGTTCATTCAGCTTGGTGGCCCCCACCGGCACCCCGGCTGCGGTGGTCGAGCGCATCCACCGTGAGTTGGTGGCCATCACCAAATCGGCCGCGTTTGCGGCCAAGCTCGAATCACAAGGCTTGGTCGGTGAAGTGGATTCTTTGGCGGCTTTGGCCGCCTCGATGAAAAAGGAAAGAGAAAGTTA
>CAMDJU010000030.1 GCA_945900695.1 Bordetella parapertussis
CGCCAGAACCAACTGAACAAAGGCCAAACACCATGTCACGCACCATGATTTGGGTTTTAGCTTGGGCCTTGCCCATGCTGTGCAGCGGCGCGCTCGCACAAGACAAGCCTGCCACCGGAGCGGCGGCTGCCGACGCATCGGCCGACCCCGAATACCTGCAACAAAGCAATGCCCAGCGCGCTCAAGTGCAGCCTGGCAACAATGCGCCGGTGTGGCGCCAAGTGGGCCAAGGCACCACGGGCTACAGCAGCTTGCCCTTGAGCGAAGCCCCCGAAGCGGGCAACTTGGTTCAGCCTTTTGTCCAATACCCAGGATCCAGTTTGACCAACGCAGGCGAAGCTTGGCGTCAGGTGCGCAACAACTGGATCATTCCCTATGGCGGCTCATTGCTGGTCATCGTGCTGGGTGCTTTGGCTATTTTTTACTGGCGTCGCGGCACCATGGCCTTGCACGGGCAGACCACGGGTCGCAAGATCGAGCGCTTCACCCCATTTGAGCGCAGTGCGCATTGGACCAATGCCATCGCTTTTTGCGTCTTGGCCGTGTCCGGCTTGGTCATGGCCTTTGGTAAATTTTTGCTGTTGCCCATCATCGGCAGCAGTTTGTTTGGCTGGCTCACCTATGCGTTGAAAAATGCCCACAATTTTGCCGGCCCATTGTTTGCGGTCTCGCTGGTGGTGGTGTTTTGTACCTTTGTGAAAGACAACCTGCCCAGCAAGGGCGACTTGACCTGGCTGCTCAAAGGCGGCGGGATGTTTGGGGGAGCGGAAGTCCCTTCGCACCGTTTCAATGCCGGTGAAAAGGTGTTGTTCTGGGGCGGCGTATTTTTCTTGGGCGTGGTGGTGGTGGTCTCGGGCTTGTTCCTGGACAAACTCTTGCCCAGTTTTGTCTACACCCGCGGTGAGATGCAAATCGCCCACATGGTGCATGCCGTGACCACGGTTTTGATGATGGCCATGTTTTTGGGCCACATCTACATGGGTACTGTGGGCATGGAAGGCGCGTATCAAGCCATGCGCACCGGCTACGTCGACGAAACTTGGGCCAAAGAACACCACCAACTGTGGCATGAAGATATCCAAGCGGGCAAGATTCCTGCCCACCGCAGTCCAGCGCCCACCACCGGGCCAGTGCAAGTTTGAACAGGAGAGCAGCATGAACAAGATATGTCTTTGGGTTTTGGCCAGCGTGTTGACCACCTCTGCTTGGGCCAAGTTGCCGGCTCCCAGCGATGAGGCCAAAGCCAAAGCGGCCGAGGCGTCTGCCAAGACCGCCCATGCGGGCAAGGTCGATGGCTTCTTGTTGTGCAAGTCCCAAGACAAGGTGGCCGCCCATGTGCAGCGCACCAACAAGGCCAAAGCGGGCAAGCCCATGGCCACACCGGCCTGTGCTGACCCGGGTAAGTTCGCATACAACCCCAATCCATCGACTGCGACCGCTGCCCCCGCAACCCCTGCACCCGCTGCCGCCAAAAAGTCTTGACCCCCATTTGTTTGCCCTGAGTCAACACAAGCCCATTGAAAGATGGTCTTTTTGTTTTTGACAGTAAGATGACCTCCCTGTCATCCAGGGCGCCAAACGCCTGAGATGTTAGATTTTTTTGAATGGGATCGGAAAACGCTTATGTTGACTCTTTTGAACCAGTATGGCGGCTTGCCATTTCTGAAAAAGGTCATCACGGCTTGGCATGAGGCGGTGGTGGAGGAGCGCGATATTCGGCACTACTTCATCAATGTCACGCCAGACATTTTGATGAAAGACCAAATCAATTACATGGTTTTCATCATGCGCCAGCCCGACCGCATTTACCGCGAGTCGCCTTATCAATCGGCGCCTTTGGATGTGCAGGTGGGCAGTGGGGTGTTTGACGAAGTGATGGTGGTGCTGCGCAAAACACTCACCGAGTCGGGCGTGCACCGCGATTTAGTGCCCCGTTTGTCGACCCAGATTGTGGAGATCGTGGAAGAGTCTCGGGCCCAGGCCGAAGACATCGTCATCACGTCTTGGAAACCGGTGGACATCACGCCAGACAACATCTTGCGCTTTTACAACAAGCAGCGCGGAGACGCTCGTTTGGAAGCCAACGATGACATCTATGCCAGCCGTGGCTATGCCTACCCGTTTTGGACCCGCATATTGCGCGACACCCAACAAATCATGTTTTTTGCCACGGCCGACATCCAAGAGTGGAGCAACATGGACGAGTTGAAAAAGCTGGTCGCCCAAGCCAACGAAAAAGTGCCCAGTGTCCAATTCGAAGCGGTCGAAGCCAGCCCTTTGCCGCAGTTTCGCACCCAGTTTGTGTTGCCTTACCAAAATGGCGTGCCCACGCGCTTGTTTTTGCGCGCCGCACGCCAGTTCGCCAGCTTTTTTGATGCCGGTATGGGCATCGACAAAAAGCGCGAAATTTTGCGCAGCGTGCTCACCTGACGCGGCACCCTCGACTGCGGGCGTTTGCAGACGGCACAATCGGTGGCTGGTCACGTACACACGGATAAATCATGCCCCGATTCGCTGCCAATCTCTCTTTTCTCTACGCAGAGTTGCCCTTTTTAGAGCGATTTGAAGCCGCTGCCCGCGATGGTTTCAAAGGCGTGGAGTACATGTCGCCCTACGAGTTCGAAGCCAGTGAGATTGACGCGCGCTTGCAGGCCCATGGCCTGGAACAAGTGCTGTTCAACACGCCAGCAGGTGGCCTTGAGCGGGCCGGTATGGCGCGCGCTTGGGAGGCGGGTGAGCGTGGCCGCGCTTGCCAGCCAGGGCAAGAAAAAGAATTTCGACGTGGCATCGAAATGGCCTTGTACTACGCCCAGCGTTTGCGCTGTCCGCGCATCCACATCTTGGCTGGCTTGGTGCCCGAGGCCTACCGCCGCCCACCCCGCCCCGATGAAGTTTGTGACACCCATGGCCCACTGGCGCGCGAAAGCGGGCCCTTGCGCGATACCTTTTTGACCAACCTGCGCTGGGCTGCGCGTTTGGCCGCCCAACAAGGCTGCGATGTGCTCATTGAGCCCATCAACACCCGTGACATCGCGCATTACTTTCTGAATCGCCAGGCCGATGCCCATGCCATCGTGGCCGAGGTGGGCGAACCCAACCTCAAGGTGCAAATGGACCTCTACCACTGCCAAGTGGTGGAAGGAGATGTGGCGGCCAAGGTGCGCGCCTATTTGCCCACGGGGCGGGTGGGGCATTTTCAAATTGCGGGTGCGCCTCAGCGCCAAGAACCCGACGCCGGTGAGCAAAATTACACCTATTTGCTGGGCGTGATTGACGAGGTTTCCCAGGCCTGTGGCTGGCAGGGTTGGGTGGGTTGCGAATACCGGCCTGTGCGCGGCGAGCAGCCTGGGGCTACCCACACTGGGCTTGAGTGGTTGCGACGCTGGCGTGCCCTGCACCCAAGCGTTATATGATGCGCGCTCTACAAAACGGGTTGGAGAGAAGATGAATTTTCATAAATGGGACCAGTACGGCGACATCTTGGTGGGCGTCTTCCACCGCATCACCTTGTTTGCCATTGGAGCCGCCACGGTTTGGGCGGCAGGCTACACCTTGCTTGATATTGTTTTGACCAAACGCTATGCGTCCATCCAGGATTTGCTGCTGTTGTTTATCTTTTTGGAAATTGGTGCCATGGTGGGCATTTATTTCAAAACCAACCACATGCCGATCCGTTTTTTGATCTATATCGCCATCACCGCTTTGACCCGCCACACGGTGGACTTGGTCACCCATTCGGGGGACACCATGTGGGAAATCGCCATCATGGGCGTCACCACGTTTTTGTTGGCCTTGAGTGTTTACGTCATCCGCATGGCCAGCCATAAGTTTCCATCAGGTTCTTCGATGGACATTGGCTGAGTGCCCCTTTTGGTTGGATGAACTTTTCATACTTCTCAGGAACCTATTGTGAAAATTGCCCGTTTTGATGACAGCCGTTTGGGCCTGGTCGAAGGCGATCAGGTCAAAGATGTGACCGCTGCGCTGGACGTCTTGCCACGCATGGGCTACCCCCTGCCACTGCACGACCCCTTGATCGCCCACTTGGATGCGGTGTGTGCCGAAATCCGCCGATTGGCCCCCACGGCCAAAGCCCTGCCCCTGGCTGGGCGCACCTGGCTGGCACCGGTGGCCAACCCCGGCAAGATCGTGGCCGCACCGGTCAATTACCAAAAGCACCTGGACGAAGCACGCGAGCAAGTTGAGATCCATCACAACAACCAAGTCATTGAGATCCAAAAGATTGGTTTGTTTCTCAAGGCCACCAGTTCTTTGGTGGGGCCCAGCGCAGGCGTGGCCATTGAACACTTGGATCGGCGCAACGACCACGAAGCAGAGCTGGTGGTCATCATTGGCCAAGGGGGGCGCAACATCAGCCGCGCCAACGCCATGCGACATGTGGCGGCCTACACCAGTGGCCTGGACATGACGGTGCGCGGCCCCGAAGAGCGCAGCTTGCGCAAATCGGTCGATTCCTACAGCGTGCTCGGCCCTTGGCTGGTCACTGCTGATGAGATTGCCCACCCCGATCAAATGGACTTCAGCTTGCACGTCAACGGCGAGTTGCGCCAAAAAGCCAACACCCGCGACCTGATTTTGGACATCCCCCACCTGATTGAGTTTGCCTCTTCTTTTTACAGCTTGAGAACCGGCGATTTGCTCTACACCGGCACACCCGAGGGCGTGGCCCAAGTGCATCCGGGCGACGTCATCACCACATCCTTTGCGGGGATTGGTGACATGAGCGTGGTGGTTCGATCAGCCAAGGCGTGATCGGCGTGGGGGAGTGTTGGCCTCCCACGCCAGTTGTTAAGCTCGGGCTTGATTGATGAATCGACCACTCGCGGAGATTTGAATGAAACCCATGTCCATTCCATATGGTGCTTACTGGAGCACGCCTTTCACTCGCTGGCAAGGGGCCATGGCTCATCTGCACAGCTTGCGTTTTGCCGCCCATGTGGCCAAAGATGCATTGGCCCGCCGAAGCATACCGATCGACGTGTTTGATCATGGTGTGCTGGGTTTCAGTGTGCCTCAACAATCGAGTTTTTATGGTTTCCCATGGGTGGCCGCTTTGATGGGGGCGCCGCACTTGCCCGGTGCGACTGTGGCGCAAGCCTGCGCCACCAGTGTCCGATGTTTGTACAGTGCTGCCACCGAACTTGCCCTGGGGCATGCCTCTTGCTCACTGGTGTTGACGGCAGATCGAACTTCGAATGGACCGCAGGTTTATTACCCTGATCCAATGGGTCCGGGGGGGAATGGCACCCACGAGCAATGGGTGCTGGACAATTTCCAATGTGACCCTTATGCCCAATTGCCCATGTTGGAAACCGCTGAGCGGGTGGCCCACCGGCATGGCATCGACACGGCACGCCAGCATGAAGTGGTGTTGCAGCGCTACGCCCAATACCAAGAGGCGCTGGCTGATAACAGTGCGTTTTTGCGGCGTTTCATGGACCTGCCGTTTGCAGTCCCGGATCGATCATTTCGCAAGACCCTGTCGGTCTTGGACGGGGATCAAGGTATTCATGACACCAATGCCCAAGCTTTGTCCACAATGAAGCCTGTTCGACCCAATGGCACAGTGACCTATGCTGCGCAAACCCACCCGGCCGATGGAAGCGCTGGGATGGTGGTCACCACGCCTGACTTGGCCCGTGAGTACAGCAAGGATCGGAGCATTTGCATTGAGCTACTGTCTTTTGGACAGGCCCGAGTAGAGGCGGGCTATATGCCCGAAGCGCCTGTGCCTGCAGCCGAGCAGGCCTTGCAACGGGCTGGCTTGCGCATCCAAGACATTGATGCCATCAAAACCCACAACCCTTTTGTCATCAACGACATCGTTCTGGCCGATTATTTCAAATGGCCCACCGAAAGTTTCAACCGATTTGGGTCGTCTTTGGTTTGGGGCCATCCTCAGGGGCCGACAGGTCTGCGCGGAGTGATTGAATTGATTGAAGAGTTGGTCATGCGCGGTGGCGGTACGGGTTTGTTCACCGGATGTGCTGCTGGCGATACCGGATTGGCCGTTGTGTTGAAGGTCTGTGAGGGGCACTGATGGATTCGGATGCCTTACCGCTGAACCATGCCACGGTGGTGCATGCTTTGCAAGATGCTGCATCCGTGCGGGCGCAGGCGGGGGCATTGCGCTGCGGGCATGAAACGCTGACCTATGAAGCGTATTGGCGCTGTGCACTGGGATGCGCGGCGGAGTTGCGCACCCATTTGGCAGCCGGCTCGCGCGTGGCCTTGCTGATGGACAACAGCCTAGACATGGCCGTGGCGCTGATGGGGGTGCAGTTGGCCGGCATGCAAGTGGCGGCCTTGAATCCTGGGTATACCCAGCATGAGCTGGAGCCCATCTTGGCCGATGCCGATGTGGGTGTATTGCTGATTGATCAGGGGCACCTCACCATGCACGCTGGGGCGCCGTGGTTAAAGCAAGTCAAGCATGTGCTGGCAGTGGGTCAAGATCAGCGATTGATCCGTTGGAGAGATGACGCAGACATCAGGCTCACATGGGATTTGCCTCGACCTGAGGAGATCTCCACTTTGCAATACACAGGGGGGACCACTGGCCGCTCAAAAGGGGTTGAGCTCAGCCACCAAGCAGTGGCCATCAATGTGCGGCAGCGCCAGGCCTTGTTGCCAGTGGCAATGGATTCAGAGCGGGTGCTGGCCGTGACACCGTTGTTTCATGTCTATGCCACTTCCATGGGCCTGTACTTGGCATTGTTTGCGCGTGCAGAGCTGATTATCATCCCCCGCTATCGGCCTGAAGAGGTGCTCAAAACCATTCAAGAGCAGCAAATCACATTGTTTGCCGGTAGCCCGACTTTGTTCCATGGTTTGATGGCCCATCTGGACTTCCCAAATACCAACTGGTCTTCTTTGAAGCTTTGTTTTTCCGGGTCTGCGCCTTTGCCGGTTGAAACTTTGCGCCGCTGGGAGGCCGTGACGGGTTGTCCCATCTGTGAGGGGTATGGTCAAACTGAGGCTGGTCCAGTGGTAACCTTTAATCCAGCGCAGGGTCTGCGCAAGCCCGGCACGGTGGGTGTGGCCGTTCCACTGACACAGGTGCAAATCGTCGACACGGAAACCGGTGATCGTTGCTTGGACTCAGGGGAGGCGGGAGAAATTCGTCTGAGAGGTCCCCAATTGATGAACGCTTATCGCAACCGACCCAACGAAACAGCCCAGGCATTGCGACAAGGCTGGCTTTACACCGGCGACATTGGGTGCATGGATGCCGATGGCTACTTGACGATCACTGACCGAAAAAAAGACATGGTGATTGTGGGGGGGTACAATGTCTATCCGCGCGAGGTGGAGGAGGTGCTGCATCAGCATCCAGAGGTTTTGGAGGCGGCTGTGGTGGGCTTGTCCGACCCATACCGGGGCGAGCAGTTGTGCGCGTTTGTGGTGTCGAAGTCACAAGACGCTGAACAATTCATCACGGCCTTGCATGCTTGGTGTACGCAACGTCTGGTGAAGTACAAGCGACCCATCGAAATTCGGTGCGTGTCGAGTTTGCCCAAAACGTCTGTGGGAAAAATTGATAAACCTCGCTTGCGCTCGGACGGGACTGCGGGCGCGTGATGACCCCATCTGTGTCAACAAGCGCTGGTTGGCAACACCAGGACCGACACATGGCGCACATGCTGGAGCGCCAATCCAGATTGTTTGGTGCATCGCCATTTTTGCGAATTGGCGATGTGGCGTGGACGCACGCACAGGCCGCTGAGGTGGCTGCTCAACGCGCCGCCAGTTTGTATCAGGCCGGGGTGCGCCAGGGTGATCGGGTGGCGTCATGGTTAGACAACCGCGCCGAAGCCATTGAAATGCTTTGGGGATGTGCTTGGTTGGGCGCGGTTTTGGTACCCATCAATACAGCATCGATGGCCCCGCAAGTTCAATATGTTTTGCAAAACAGTGGTGCCAAGATGTTGGTGCTGCCAGCCAAATCTTTGCAACGATTTCCACTTTTCGATTTCGATTGGGTCGATTTGCAAACGGTATGGGTGGTCGATGATGGGCCTGAACTTGGCCCAGTAGATGTTTCCTTCGGAACCCACGCGGGCGTACAGGTCTTGCCTTACCCGGCAGGTTCCTCCCCCATGGCGGGTGCGGATTTGCAGCCCAGTGATGTGATGGCCATTTTGTACACATCGGGCACCACAGGCCCCCCCAAAGGTGTCGTGTGCCCGCACGCCCAGTTTTGGGCCTGGTGCATGGAGACTGCAGACATTTTGGCGGTGAGTGGCGAAGACGTGCTGTTCACCACCTTGCCCTTGTTTCACATCAATGCCCTCAATACGGTGGGTCAAGCAATGGTTCAGGGGTGCCAGGTGGTGATCAGCGAACGATTTTCTGTGGGCCGTTATTGGGCTCAGGTGAATGCTCACGAGGCGACGGTGTTGTATTTGCTCGGTGCCATGGTTCCAATGTTGATGTCGCAAGTCGCTGGTTCGCAAGAACTATCGCACCCAGTGCGTCTGGCCTTGGGTCCAGGCGTACCGTCATCGGCTGGTCAACACTTCACGGATCGCACGGGCATTTCTTTGGTCAATGGTTACGGCTCTACCGAAACCAATTTTGTGATTGCCACCCCGTTGGGCTCAGGTGGCGAGGCGGACATGGGTTGGCTGCGACCTGGGTATCAAGCGCGTGTGGTGGATGAGCAAGAAAATGATGTGCCATTCGGGCAGGCGGGGCAATTGTTGTTGCGTGCAGACGATCCAACTTGCTTTTCATGTGCCTACTGGGGCATGCCCGAACAAACTGAGCAGGCATGGCGCAGTGGTTGGTTTCGCACAGGCGATCGCGTGCTGCAGCATGCAGATGGGCATTGGACATTTATCGATCGAATCAAAGAGTCTATACGCCGTCGGGGTGAAAACATTTCCGCTTGGGAGGTGGAGCAGGTGGTGCAAATGCACCCATCTGTCGCTGCCGTGGCAGCCTTTCCTGTTCGGTCTGATTTGGCTGAGGACGAAGTCATGGTGGCCATCGTGTTGAACGATGGCCACGTATTTGATGGCTCAGAGTTGGTGCAATTTTGCGCTCAACGCTTGCCCGCCTATGCCTTGCCCTTGTTTTGGGATGTGGTCGTCGATTTGCCGCGCACCGAAAACGGCAAGGTGCAGAAATTTAAATTGGTTCAAAGGGGCGTGGGGTTGAACACGTGGCAAAGGCCGCAACCACCTCGGCGTCCATAGGGTTAACCTTGACTGTTGAGAAGATCATCGGACCAGCTTGTTGGTTAATATCAACTTCTATCAAGGAGTCCGCATGAAGAAGTCATTTGCTCTGGCAGGGATAACTGCTTTTTTGGCCTGTGGTGCGGTTAAAGCCGACATCACGGTAGGCGTTTCACTCGGCATCACAGGTCCAGGTGCTTCCTTGGGGGTGCATTACCGCAATGCCTACCAACTCATGCCCAAGACCATTGCGGGTGAGCCGGTGAAATACATCATCCTCGACGATGGTTCAGACCCTACCAATGCCGCCAAGAATGCCCGTAAATTGGTCTCGGAAGATAAGGTCGACGTCCTGATGGGCTCCAATGGTGTCCCGTCTGCCGTGCAAATGGCGCAAGTGGCTGCCGAGTCCAAAATCCCCATGATTGTGTTGACACCAGCCAATTTGTCGCCGCAGGTGTTTCCCTGGGCTGTGATTGTTCCCCAACCCACGGAAATCATGATGGGGGCGATTGCCAATGAGCTCAAAGCCACAGGCGCTAAAAATGTGGCTTATATTGGTTTTTCTGATACCTGGGGCGACTTGGTATACAAAGCATTGGACTCACATGCTGCGGCCAGTGGTTTCAAGATCACCACCAACGAGAGATATGCCCGCGCGGACACCAGTGTCACGGGCCAGGTGCTCAAAATCATTTCGACCAACCCCGATGCAGTCGTGATCGGGGGCTCAGGCACCGGTGGCGCATTGCCGCATGTGGCCCTGGTGGAGCGTGGGTTTAAAAAGCCCATCTATCACAACCATGGCACGGTGAATGCTGAGTTCATCAAGGTCGGTGGTAAAGCGGTGCAAGGTGCGGTGGCCGTCACGGGTCCATTGATCGTGCCTGAAGAATTGCCCGACAACGCGCCTACCAAGGCGGTGTCTTTGGACTTCACCAAACGCTATGAGGCTGCTTTTGGTGCGGGTTCACGCAATGCGTTTGCTGGATATGCCTATGACGGATTTTTGATACTCAATGCGGCAGCCACCGAAGCACTGAAGAAAGCCAAGCCCGGAACACCTGCGTTTCATGAGGCCTTGCGCAGTGCATTGGAGAACGTGCGCAATGTGGTCGGTACGCACGGCGTTTACAACATGACGCCCACCAACCACAATGGTGTGGATGAGCGCGCCAGGGTGTTGGTTCAAGTTGAAGCTGGCAGTTGGCGTCTCAAAAAGTAAGGCCTTGTACGGGTTTTTGCCGACCATGAGGCCGCTCTCCATGGTCGTGTCACGCGACGCCCGAGCCATGTCGCCATGAGCGTTGATATATTTCTGTGGTTGGTCCAAGATGGCATCACCAATGGTGCTATTTATGCCTTGCTGGCGTTGGCCTTGTTATTGGTTTTCTCGGTAACCCGGGTCATATTTGTTCCTCAAGGTGAGTTCATCTCCTTTGCGGCTTTATCCTTGGCGCTATTGCAAAATGGTCAAACGCCCGGCCTGATTTTTTTGCTCATGGGTGGTGGTTTATTGGCTTTCGCGATGGAGGCATGGACCGCATACCGGCAAGGTGATTGGCGCAACTGGCCGGTGTCTGTGCTTTTGTACTTGGTTTGGCCCATGGGCATGGCTGGCTTGGTGATGTGGCTGGCCCCGACAAAACCCGGTCTGTGGAGCCAGGTTGGCTTGGTGCTGGGCATGGTGGTGTGCCTGGGTCCCATTTTGTACCGCACGGCCTATCAACCTCTGGCCAAGGCATCGGTTCTTGTACTGTTCATCGCTTCGATGGCCGTTCACTACATTTTGACGGGCCTGGGCTTGGTGTTTTTTGGCGGCGAAGGTTTGCGCTCTGAACCGCTCAGTGACGCCCGTTTCCAGTGGGGGGTGCTCAATATCAGTGCCCAAAGCCTGTTGGTGATCGCTGCCAGTGTGTTGGCCATGCTCATCTTGTGGCTCTTTTTTGACCGAAGCCTTTACGGCAAGGCGTTGCGGGCTACAGCCATCAATCGTTTAGGGGCCCGACTGGTGGGCATTCGGACAGAGTTGGCGGGCATGATCAGTTTCACATTGGCAGCATTGCTGGGCGCTTTGTCGGGCTTGCTGATTGCCCCCATCACCACCATTTATTACGACACTGGATTTTTGTTCGGGCTCAAAGGTTTTGTGGGAGCGATATTGGGCGGTATGGCCAGCTACCCATTGGCAGTGGTGGGTGCCTTGGTTTTGGGCTTGTTGGAGGCGGGGGCTTCTTTCGCCGCCAGCCAATTCAAAGAAAGTCTGGTGTTTTCTATCATCATCCCCCCCCTGATTTGGTTGTCTTTGCGGTCACGACATGTCGAGCAAGAAGAGGAAGAAGAGTCATGAACCCGCGCTTGGCTGTGATCGGGTTTGTCTTGGCATTGTTGGTGGCACCCTGGGTCTTGTCGCCTTTTCACATTGAGTTGATGAACTACATCGGCTTGGGCACACTGATTGCCTTGGGCCTGGTCTTGCTGACGGGAGTTGCAGGCGTGATGTCCTTTGGGCAGCAGGTTTTTGCGGGGGTGGCCGCTTACACCACGGCTGTGCTGTGCAGTCAATGGCAAATATCGCCTTGGTTGGGCTTGGTGGTGGGATTGATATTGGTGGCGGTCCTAGCCCTTTTTTTGGGCTCCATCACCTTGCGCTTGTCCGGTCATTACCTTCCGATCTCCACCATTGCTTGGGGCCTGTCGATTTATTTTTTATTTGGCAACTTGGATTTTTTAGGCAAGCACACCGGATTGTCAGATCTGCCCGCTTTGTCGCTCTGGGAATGGCGGCTGGACACGGGCGTGAAGTTGTATGGGCTGATTTGGCTGTTCACCCTGGCTGCATTGGTGGCAGCCGTGAATCTTTTAGATTCGCGCTTGGGTCGTGCCATCAGGGCCTTGCGGTTTCGCGCGGTGATGGCGGAGAGTTGTGGTGTCAACACCGCTCAATTGAAGTCACTGGTGTTTGTCTATGCTGCATTGCTGGCTGGCTTGTCGGGTTGGTTGTACGCGCATTTTTTGCGATTTGTCAGCCCAGGCGCTTTTGCAGTTCATGCTGGCATTGAGTATCTTTTCATGGCCGTGATCGGTGGCGCTGGCCAGGTTTGGGGGGCAGTGGTCGGTGCCTCGGTGCTGACTGTGCTCAAAGAATGGCTCAAAGATGTGGTGCCAGCCGCTTTGGGCATCAGTGGTAATTTTGAAATCGTGGTTTTTGGCGTCCTCATGATGGTGCTGTTGCACCGAGCCCCCACCGGCTTGGCCCCCATCTTGGCGCGAATTTTTTTGCAGCCAACACCCCGACAAATAACCCAGCCCCGGCATGCCTTGACCAGGCGCGAGCAACCCCAGCCTGGCGGCAAACTGTTGCAGGTGCGTGGCGTGCGCAAAGAATTTGGTGGTCTGGTCGCTGTGCAAGATGTGGATTTCAATCTTTGCGCAGGCGATATTTTGGGTCTGATTGGGCCCAACGGAGCAGGCAAAAGCACCACCTTCAATCTCATCACAGGGGTGGCTCCTTTGACCCGGGGCGAGATCCAATTTTGTGGCCATGCACTCAGCCATTTGAATTCGCGCGATATCGCCAAACTCGGAATGGCGCGCACTTTTCAGCACGTCAACTTGGTGGGGAATATGTCGGTCTTGGACAATGTCGCCCTTGGGGCGCATTTGCGCGGCAGCAGTGGTTCTGTGCGTGCCATGTTGCGTGCCGACCGCGACGAAGAGGCGTCTTTGCTTCAAGAAGCCATGCAACAAATAGAGCGTGTTGGTTTGCGCGCTCAGGCCCATCATTTGGCTGGCAGCCTTCCCCTGGGTAAGCAGCGCTTGGTCGAAATTGCGCGTGCATTGGCCGCCGATCCGGTCCTGCTGTTGCTCGATGAGCCTGCCGCAGGTTTGCGCCATGCAGAAAAACAAGACTTGTCTCGCTTGTTGCGACAATTGCGCGATGACCATTTGAGCATCTTGCTGGTCGAACATGACATGGAATTTGTCATGGGTTTGGTCGACCGCTTGGTGGTCATGGACTTCGGTGAAAAAATCGCCGAAGGAACTCCTGCCGACATACAAACCAACCCCTTGGTCATCGAAGCTTATTTGGGGACTGGAACGGAGGACAGCGCATGAATGTGCTGCTCGAGGTGAAAGGCTTGTCTGTGGCTTACCGAAAGGTGCAGGCCTTGAACGGCATGGACTTGGCGGTGCAAGCAGGCCAAGTTGTGACGGTCATTGGTCCCAATGGCGCAGGCAAATCCACCCTGCTCAATGCTTTGATCGGTGTGCTGCCCAGTGCAGGTATGTTGCGCTTTGAGGGGCAAGACATCACACGCTTGTCAGTAGAGGAACGCGTTGAGCTGGGCATGTGCCTGGTGCCTGAAAAGCGTGAGCTTTTCACTGAGATGTCTGTGGAAGACAACCTCTACATGGGTGCGTTTTCGCGCACTCGGCGCAAAAAGGATATGGAGAGCGATTTACAGGCCATCTATATTCGTTTCCCGCGTCTTTTGGAGCGGCGTGAGCAGTTGGCTGCCACTTTGTCGGGCGGGGAGCGCCAGATGCTGGCCTTGGCACGCGCGCTGATGGCCAGGCCGCGCTTGCTCATGCTGGACGAGCCCAGTTTGGGCTTGGCCCCATTGATGGTCCAGGAGATGTTTCGCATCATTTCCGATTTGCGCCAAAGCGGGGTGTCGATGCTCCTGATTGAGCAAAATGCCCGGGCTGCATTGAGGGTGGCCGATCATGGCCATGTGCTGGAAACGGGTGAAGTGGTTTTGTCCGATACAGCCAGTGCCCTGCGCCAAAACGCGCGGGTTCTGGAGACGTATTTGGGCTCGGCAGTCAAGCGGGTTTGATGGTTCAAAGTATGGGCGAGCCGTCCAAGCGCCGCACCGGTGGGCCTTTGAGCTCCAACTCGTTGCCATCGGGGTCGCGCAAGTAGATGGACGGCCCATGCCCATCGGCCCCATAGCGTTCACCACTGGCCGCGACGGCAATCCCTAAGCGGCTCAAGTGAGCGGTGATGGCGACGGGGTCAAAGGGGTCGATGCGAAAGCAATAGTGCGCCATGTTGGGCTGTGTCGGGTGGGGTGAGCCCGGCACCAGGTCGAGCAAGCTCTCACCCACGCGCAGTTGTACCAGCTTGGGTTTTTCTAAACGGCGCTCCACTTGGACACCCAGCAGTTGGGTGTAGAAGTTTTCAGCGCGTTGCAAGTCACTCACGGCCAGCACCACGTGGTCGAGTCGCAGAACTTCAAAAGGGGGGTGCTCAGGATTCATGGCGCATCAACTCAAGGGTTGCAAGTTTTCGGACCGTCAAGTATGCACGGGCCGTTGGAGGGCGCGCACCCGCATGAACAGCACCCAGGCAATCGCCCCGTTGAGCAGGTTCCAGGCCGCGCCATTGATGAAGGCAGCTCGGTAGGAGCCGGTCAGGTCATAGACCATGCCCGACATCCAGCCGCCCAGGGCCATGCCCAGCATGGTGGCCATGATCACCGCGCCCACCCGTTGACCGGCTTGCGCTGGGGGAAAGTATTCGCGCACGATGATGGCGTAGGACGGCACGATGCCACCTTGGAACAAGCCAAACAAAGCCGATATGACATAGAGCGACACCAGCCCGTCAAACGGAATGAACATCAACAAGGCAATGCCTTGCAAAGCCGAGCCCAACATCAAGGTGCGCATGCCGCCAATGCGGTCGCAAATCGCCCCCGATACCAAACGGCTGGCAATCCCACAAGCGAGCATGAGCGAGAGCATTTCCGCCCCGCGCGCCGCCCCAAAACCCAGGTCGGCGCAATAGGCCACGATGTGCACCTGGGGCATGGCCATGGCCACGCAACACGACAGGCCCGCCAAGAACAGCCAGGCTTGGGCTGCGCCCACGCTCATCCCAAATGGGCGCTCGGATGTCAAGGTTTGGCCACTGGCGGTCACCACCGTTGGACCGAGCAGCGGGGGGCGTTGGCGCATGCCAAAGGCCAATGCGGCCATGCCCAAACCGCAGACCAGGCCCAACACGATATAGGCCGTGCGCCACCCCCAGTGCTCCACACCCCCTTGGGTCAGCGTGGGCCATCTGCTGCCCGCGAGGTAATTGCCACTGGCACACACCGCTACCGCCACCCCTCGGCGTTTGTCCCACCACAGCGAGGTATCGGCCAGCAAGGGGGCAAAGGTGGTCGAGCTGCCCAGCAAACCCAGCAACAAGCCGTGCGCCACGATGAACAGCCAAATATTGGGCGCCATGCCCGCTGCCACAAACCCCAGCA
>CAMDJU010000031.1 GCA_945900695.1 Bordetella parapertussis
ATTCCCGCACAGTTTGACCATCCCAAATTCACGGCCGCCATGACCCATGTGGCCCAAGTTGCGCGCAAGCATGGCAAGGTAGCGGGCTTTATGGCCACTGATCAAGTTTGGATAGAGCGCGCCAAAGGCATGGGCTACACCATGCTCGCCGCAGGCACCGACACAGGCCTAATGCAACAAGCCTTCGGCCAATTGATCGATGGTATTCATTTATAAAACATTGACCTGGGCCATGATCTCCGACATCTTGTGGCGCTCGGCGCTGCTGACCGCATCGGTGCTCAGCATCAGGTCTCTATTTTTCCAATGCTTGCATCACCGCTTGCCGCAATTGGCTGCGCTGTAACTTGCCCGTGCTGGTCATGGGGTAAGACGCCAGCCACACCAATTGGCGCGGCGTTTTAAAACTGGCTATCCGACCCTTGCAATGGGCTTGCACATCGGCCAAGGTCACCGGGTGCTGGCCGGGCGTGCAGCAAGCCACGGGGAGATCCCCCAAACGATCATCGGCCACCCCCACCAATTTGACATTTTCCAAACCGGGCAACTGGGACAGGAATGCCTCCACCTCGGTCGGGTCCACGTTTTCTCCGCCGACCTTGAGCATGTCTTTGAAGCGCCCGATGTAGCGCAAAAATCCACCGCCATCCATGGTGGCCATGTCGCCGGTTTTGAACCAGTTGTTTTCGTCAAAGGCTTCACGGGTTTCTTGCGGCTTTGCGTGGTAGCGCAGCATGACGCCATAGCCTTTGATCCACAGTTCGCCCACTTCGCCAGCTGGCATGGGGGCCTGCGTTTGCGGGTCGCGGACTTCGAAGTCATAGCCTGGCATGGGGTAGCCGGAACCCAAAGTTCTTTGGGTCAGATCGGCATCGAGGAAACTCAGTGCAATGGCTGTGCCGCATTCAGAACTGCCATAGCCGCTGAAGCTTCGACACAGGCGTTCGTTGACCTGCAGCGCGGTGGCCTGCGAAGCCGCTGAACCTGCAGGCACCATGCCAATGCGAACGCTGCTGTGATCACGTTGGTCAAACTCAGGGTGCTTCAGCAAGTCCTGGTAATGCGTGTCAAAACCAAGTAGAAAACTCACCCGCTCGCGCTCAATCCGGCCCCATTCAAGTTCAGGCTCAAATCGCGGCGACAAAATCAAGCGCGCCCCTGCCACCAAAAACATCAGCCCGCCCAGATACAAACCCATGCTGTGAAACAAGGGCAAAAAAAGCAGAATGCGCTCGCTTTGCGACACCCCCAATCGGTTGGCGGCATCGACCATGGTTCGCACCATGCCATGCGCATGGACGGCACCCTTGGGCGAACCCGTAGTGCCCGAGGTGTACAAAATGAGGACCGCATCTTGCGGTTTGACCTGGGCTTGTCGCTGGGCCAATTCGTTCGCATCCACTGAAGTCACCGATTGCAACAGGTGCGACCACGGCAGGGCGCCGGCCAATGCACCAGCTTGCAAGGTGATGAGGTGGCGCAATTTTGGATAGTTCGCACTCACCCAGCCTGGCGGACCATGGACCACATCTGGCAACAACTCGCCCAGCATCGCCTGCACATCCAAGCCAGCGATGTGCAGATCTGCAATCACCGCATGGGCGTCAGACTGTTTCAACAGGTAATCCAGATCGTGGCTGCGGAATCGCGTATTAACGGGCACCACCACAGCGCCCAATTTGGCCAACGCATAAAAAGCACACAGCCACTCCACACTGTTGGGCATGAACAAGACCACATGGTCACCGGGTGCAATACCCAGGCCCATCAATGCGCGTGCTGTGATGTCCACTTGGCCTTTGAATTGGGCAAACGTCAGGCGCTGATCTTCAAAAACCAAAGCCTCACGATCCGGATTGGCCCATGCAGCCTGATCCACCAAGTCACCGACACATTCGCTGATAGCGGGTCTCATGGCCTGACCTTTTTGGCTGCCAGCATTTGCTGCGCCTGGGCAAAGCCTTGGATCACATCGCCACTGAGGTGTGCTTGCATCGCACCCAGTGTTTCTTGTTGTGCTGCAGCCAGAAAGTCACTGTCCAACCCATCCCAAATGGCCTTGCGGGTCAAAGCCATTTCACGCCCAAAGTGACCGGCCATTTTCAAAGCCATGGCATGCACCGCGTTGGCCAAATCTTCAAGCGGTACCAAACGGTTGACCAAGCCCATCTCCAAGGCACGGGTCCCATTGAAAGAGTCCCCCAAATACAGCAATTCAAATGCACGTCCCAATCCGATGATGCGGGTGAGCAAAAAAATCCCCCCCAAGCTGGCCACCGTGCCAAAGCGAACTTCTGGCAGGCCGAACTTGCAATCGGGTGTCGCGACACGCACATCACACAAGGCAGCCAAAACACAACCGCCGCCCATGGCGGCACCATGGACTTGAGCGATCAAAGGTTTGCCCAAACACCGCACCTGCTGCGCAATATTTTGCTCTATGGGCAATCGGGTGGCCCGGTAATCGGCTTCGGTTCGTTGCTTGGGCATGTCATGCACATCTCCACCGGCACAAAACACCCGTCCCGCACCGCGCATGACCACCACTTTGGCCTGGGTATCGGCAGATGCCTGCGCGAGCGCTTGGGCCACACCCGCCAGCAAATCATCGTCCATGGCATTGAGTTTGTCCGGCCGGTTTAAGGTGATGTAGGCCACCTCTTCCAAAACCTCGTACAAAACCGGACCACTCATGTCGCATCCAAACCCAAGTACGCATTTCGCACATGCACACTTTGAGCCAACTCCTCGGTGGGACCATGGGCCACCACAACCCCTTGCTCCATCACATAGACCTGCGATGCCAACTCAAACGCCAAACGCGCGTTTTGCTCAACCATCAGCACGGTCATGCCTTGCGAGGACAAACGCTTGAGTTGTCGATAGACCTCCTGCACCACGACCGGTGCCAAGCCTTGCGACACTTCATCGACCATGATCAAGCGTGGGGCAGACATCAGCGCACGACCAATGGCCAACATTTGTTGCTCACCCCCAGACATAGAACCCGCACGCTGCCCCAATCTCTCTTGCAAACGTGGAAAGGCCGCATACACAGATTGCAAAGCGGGTTCGATGTCCCGACTTTGGCGCAGGTAGGCACCCAACAGCAAATTGTCAATCACGCTCATCTTGGCAAAGATACGTCGACCTTCCGGCACATGGGCAATGCCTGCCATGGCAATGTCTTTGGGACTGTGCCC
Organism: Bordetella parapertussis; assembly: GCA_945900695.1. Classification (GTDB taxonomy): domain Bacteria; phylum Pseudomonadota; class Gammaproteobacteria; order Burkholderiales; family Burkholderiaceae_C; genus Limnohabitans; species Limnohabitans parapertussis_A. The sequence continues at coordinate 3,204 of CAMDJU010000031.1, forward strand.
TGCAATGGATTGGCCGCTCCAACTGACCTCACCTTGGTGCATGGGAATCAGGCCTGAAATGGCTTTGAGCAAAGAGGACTTCCCTGCGCCATTGGGCCCCACAATCGCGGTCACCTGACCAGGTTGAACCGCAATCGATACCCCATTGACCGCCAGTGCCTGACCATAGCGCACATGAACGTTGGACAAGCTCAACAAGGCTTGGTTCATGTTCCCATCCCCGCTGTACCCAAATAGGCATTGACCACCCGTGGATCGTGCACCAAGTCGAGCGGTGAGCCTTCGAATATTTTTTGACCGAATTGCAGCACCACCGCTCGATCGCAATAGCGCCCCACCAAGCGCATATTGTGCTCAACCAACACCACGGTGCAATGGGTTTTGACGCGACTGGAAACCAGGTCCATCATGCGACTGGACTCTTCATGCGACAGGCCTGCCGCTGGCTCATCCAGCAACAACAATTTGGGTTGTGTGGCCATGGCAATGGCCACGGTCAACAATTTGGCTTGGCCCAGTGGAAGTGCTTGGGCTTGAACGGATGCCAAGGACTGCAAATCCAAAATACGCAACACATCCATGGCGCGGGTGTGCCAATCAGATTGGCTTTTTCGATACGAGACTGTTTGCAACAACCCCGCCAACAACTCAGTCGGCATGTGGCGGTGAAAGCCTTGCATCACATTTTCCAACGCTGTCAATTCGGGGAATAAGTTGACCATTTGAAAAGTGCGCGCCAAGCCACGGCGCGCCAAGGCATGGCTGGGCAGGCCCGTGATGTCCTGGCCATCCAGCAATATCTGGCCTTTTGTCGGAGCAAAAACCCCAGCAATGGCATTGAACAATGTGGACTTGCCAGCACCATTGGGCCCAACCAGCGCCAGCAACTCGCCCTGCTGCACCTCAAATGACACATCGGTCAAGGCTGCCAGTCCATCGAACTGCTTGCTGACGTTTTGGATTTGCAAAATGGCGGTCATGTGGGGCTCAATTGCGGGCATTTGAAAACCATTTGTCACGCACACGGTCCAACAAACTCACCAAACCACCGGGCAAGGACAAAATAACCACCATCAACACCAAGGCATAAACCAAGGTTTTCCAATAGCCCGCGGAGAACAACTGCTCGCCCAATAGCGTCAACAGACCGGCACCGAGCACCGGCCCCCAAAAATGCGAGACCCCACCGACCATGGCATAAATCAGCAAATCCGTTGATGTCAAGAAGGTGAAAACCTGCGGGTTGATGAACATCAGGTACTGGGCGTGGACCGCACCCATGGTGCCAACCACAGCACACGACAAGGCAAAGGTGGCGGTCTTCAATCGGGCCGCATCTATCCCCACACTTTGCGCCAGTCGCTCGCTGGCCTCGGTCTTTAAGGTCAATAAAGTCGCGCCATAACGGGTGTATTGCAATCGATACAACAAGGCCATGAAGAACAACGACATACACAGGACCAACCAATAAAACGAAAAATGATCGTTCAAGGCATGGCCAAAAAAGACCGGCCTGGGCACATTGGCGATGCCCGATGGCCCGCCAAACCAATCGAAAGCACGGAAAAAGGCCACCACAATTTCACCAAAAGCAAAAATGGCCAACGAAAAGTAGATGCCGCGCAAGCGCATGGTCATGGCGCCCAGGCCCCAAGCCACGGTGCCCGACATGACGCCTGCACCCAATATGCCCCACCATGGCGATATGTCCAATCGAACGGTCAGCACCACACAGGTATATGCCCCCAATGCAATAAAACCAGCGTGTCCCAAGGACAAGTAACCCATGCGCAACACGCTGAACAATGCAACGGTGTAGGTGATGTTGAGCAACACCACGATGGCAATGTGCATCCAATATGTGGTGGCCACAGCGGGCATGAGTACCAAGGCCATGGCACCCAGGATATAAGGCCATGATGGATGTTTCACAACTTGCCCATCAAGCCCTGTGGGCGAAAAATCAGTACGGCGATCATCACCACAAAGACCAACACATGGGCAGATTCAGCACCCAGCAAAAGCGCACCCATGGACTGAACCACGCCAATGAACAAGCCCGCCACCAAAGTACCCGTGATATTGCCCAATCCCCCAATGATGATGATGATGAATGACATCAAAATGGCTTCCAAGCCCATGCCCGGGTTGATGGAGTAAATGGGCGCAACAAATACACCGCCCATGGCTGCCAAAGCAAAACCCAAAGCCACCGCCAAACCCGCCACTTTATCGGTATCTATACCCAACATGCGTGCGGTTTCCTCGTCTTCCTCGATGGCCCGCATGGCCAACCCTGATCGGGTTTTATAGACCACCGCATACAAAGCTGCGACCATGCACATCGCAATCCCAGCGGCTGCCAGACGCTCATAGGGCATGCGAATGCCCCATGCCACCAGCACGCCTGGCAAGATAGAAGGCACATTTTTTTCTTGGGCACCAAACACCAGCCAAGACAAGGATTGAATGATCAATGAAACCCCAACCGTGGCCACAAGCAGCTGCAACCACTGCCCACGCAGGCGGCGAAAAATACCCCGCTCCACCAACCAACCCACCACCGCAGCGGTCAATGCAATGGCGGGCAAGGCGGCAAGCAGGGGCCATTCCCAAAGCACATAAACCACATACACCAGCATGGCGCCCAACATGAACACTTCACCATGGGCGAAATTGACGATGTGCAAAATGCCATAAATCAGCGTCAACCCAAGGGCTGTCAATATATACAAGGCACCATTGACCAAGCCAATGGCCAGGCCTTGAAGCAACAAAGTCAAACTCATGGATGAACACCGCTGAAAAATGGCCTGCTGTTTGTCAGCCAACAAGCCATGAACCTCAAATATGTCATATGCAGTTACCCATCAAGCATGGAGCTCAAGTGTCACTCCAATGTACCCATGCGCACATCCAACGGTGTCCAGACACCATCTTTGATGATGGATGCAGGCAAAGGTGTTTGAATTTGACGTCTGGCACCATAGGTCTTGTCCCCACCCCAACTGGCCGGCCCATAAGGGTGGAATTGGAATGTGGAGTTGGCCAACTGCTCGGCCACCTTTTTGGTGTCGAAGGTGCCCGCCTTTTGCACGGCTTCAACCACCCATCGGGTGGCAGCGTAGGCTTCCCACACGGTACCCAAAGTGGCCTCTTTGTACTTGGCCTGGTGGCGTTCTGCGATTTGGTCATACAACTTGGTGGGTGCAGCCGACCAAATGCGATAAGCGACGATGTTGTCAGCACCTTTGCCGGCCACGTTCACCAAGGCCTTGGCTTCAAGCACTGCGGTGGAACTGATGAAGTAGCCCTTGTAGCCCAGCTCACGGGCTTGCTTCGCAATCAAGCCCACCGTGCCAGTGGGTGAGGCGTTGGTATCGATCACATCAGGGTTTTTGGCCAAAAGGCGCAGCAGGGATGCTTGGAAATCTTTGGCATTGAGTTCGACCAACTCTTCACCCACAAATTCCACGCCCTGCCCTTTCAAGCGGGTGGCAATTTCTTTCAGCACCTTGACATCCGAACGCCCCAAATCGTTGTTGGGCCCCATGAATGCGACCCGCTTGATATTGAGTTTTTTGTAAATTTCGGGGGTGAAGGTGTAATAAAGCTGGTCCGAAGAGGCCATGAATCGAAACACGGTGGGGTTTTCGGCATTGGTCACCTCTTTGCCAGCAGCGCCCATGAAAATATCGAAAAATCCGTTTTGTCGAATGATCGGTAAAACCGCACCATGGACCGCAGCGCCCAAGATGAATCCGTATTTGACGTTGTCATTGAGCACAGCACGATTGAGAGCGGCCACGGTTTTACCAGGATCCAACGAGGTGTCGTAGGGAACCACCTCCAACTTATATGACTTGCCCGCGACCTGAAAAGTGCCCACGTCTTCAGCTGCCAATTCAATGCCTCGGTTGATGCCAATGCCAAATGCAGCCGCAGGGCCAGACAACGGTGAGAGGTTTCCGATCTTGAATGACTCCTGAGCGTGTGCTTGCGTGGCCAAAGCCAAGCAAGCGGCCATCAAGCCGGATGCGATGGATACAAATTTCATGTCAGCTACTCCTAGGGTGTGGTGGATAGAGAATGCCAGAAATCAGTCTATGGCCCGACCCAGGCATCGTCAAGCGTGCTTTCCTGGATGAAGGGTATTTTCTTTCTTGGTGGGGGCAGCGTTCGCGACCTGCCCACTTCAGAATGGCATGTGGATGGCCATCAGCGGATATGATGGACCTGCATTTTTGACGTGCATTGTTTTTTGGAGAACCCAAGCCATGAAACCCCAAACCGTTTTGAGCAAAGTTCCACGCGACAAACTGGATGCCACCATGCAGGCTGCATTCGATCGGTCGCTGGCGATGCATGACGACGCCACCTTTGTTGAAACCATGGGGCACGCCCCCCACGTCTACCACTGGTATCAAAATGACTTTTACAAAAAGTTGTTTTATGGCAGCGCCTTGCCGGTGACTTTGCTGGAGTTGGTTCGATTGCGTTTGGCCAACGTACATGGCTGTGCCTTTTGCAACCGCAACGACACCGCTGCGGCTTTGCGTGCTGGCATTGGGCAAAACCAAATTGATGCTTTGGCCAACTACGAAAGCGGGCCCTTCACTGAGCGCGAAAAAGCAGCCTTGGCTTTGGCCGATGAAATGGCACTGACCCGGCCCAAAGGCCAATTGGATGCGGCCTTGCATGCCCGCATGAAGCCACATTTCACCGATGGTGAGTTGGTCGAGCTTGGCGTGATCATGGCGGTTTTGTGTGGCATGGCAAAAATGATTTTTGCTTTTGATTTGGTTGAAAAAGAAGACCATTGCCCCTTCCTGCCCTGAAGCCCTTGTATCAGCCTTGTTCAACGAGCGGCGGGGCATGTTTGGCTTTCAAGCGGGCACAAAGATCGGCACATTCTGCCCGGAAGCACTGGCCGAAAACCCCAGTTTCACCCGCATGCCAATGTGGACCGCGTCCCAATCGGGCGCATACAAATGGGTCAGCACAGTGACCCCTTCATCCAACTTCACATAAGCCATCAGATAAGGGGTTTCAACACCTCGGACCATGCGGGTAAAGGTATAAATTTCGCCCAAACCCGAACTGGCACGCCACTCGGTTTGATCGCTGCCGCAATGCGGGCAATAGGGGCGCGGGTAGTGGTGCGGCGTGTCACAAGACAAGCAATGCTTGAGCATCCACTGACCTCTTTGGGCTTGCGCCCAATAGGTTTGATTTTCCGGATTCTGCAAGGGGTCTTGAAAAACCAGCGGTGTTGCGGGTGCGCTCATGTCAAACCCTTTTCATGATCAAGGTGGCGGCGCCATGGCGCGAGCCCAAAAAGCCACCGATGCCATTGGCCAAAGCAAACTCCAAATTGGGAACCTGAACGTTGGGGTGGGCTTGACCACGCAGTTGGCGCACGGCCTCAATGATTTTGGTCATGCCGCCACGGTTGGCCGGGTGGTTGTTGCACAAACCTCCCCCATCGGTGTTGACCGCCAGCCGGCCTTGACCAGAAATGAGTTGGCCGTCGGCCACAAATTTTCCGCCTTGCCCTTTGGCGCAAAAACCCAGGTCTTCGAGCTGCATCAGTACCGTGATGGTGAAGCTGTCGTAGATCGATGCATAGCGAATGTCTGCGGGGCCAATGCCAGCTTGCTCAAATGCTCGGGGGGCTGTCCAGGATGTCGCAGAATGGGTCAGGTCCACTTGACCGCCGGATTGGCCTTTGACCGATGCGGACATGCCCACCACTTGAACCAAGGGTTGACGCAATGTTTTCGCCACATCCGGATGCACCACCACCACAGCGCCGCCGCCGTCGGTGACCACGCAGCAGTCGGCCCGTCGCAAGGGGTCTGCCACGCGCGGGGAATCCAACACATCTTGCACAGTCATCACGTTGCGCAACAAGGCATGGGGGTTGTGTTGGGCGTGGTGCGACATGGCCACTTTGATCCAAGCCAATTGCTCTGACGTGGTACCAAATTCATGCATGTGGCGCATGGCGCACATGGCATAGCTGTTGAGCGGCGTGGGCATGTAATGGCGCTCAAACTCTGCATCCGGTGCCGTATCGCCATAGTTGCGTGGTTTGGTTCCGCTGGAGCCCTCAGATTTGGGTCGACCCGCCAAGGTGACCAAAGCGACTTTGCACCGCCCCGCTGCGATGGCCGCTGCCGCCTCGCCCACATGCGACAGGTAAGAAGCGCCACCCAACTCTGTCGTTTGCACCACTTGAATGCGCTTCAAGCCCAGGTAATCCACCAAGGATGTGGGGCCCAAACCGGGCGCATCACCCGCACAAAAATAGGCGTCCACATCGTTGATGGTCAAGCCGGCGTCACGCAACGCACCATGGGCCACCTCAGCGTGCAAGCGTGCCACTGAATGATCAGGCGCGACCCGCAAAGGGTGTTCGTAAATGCCCGCGATGCAGGCTTGCGTCTGCGCACTCATGGCGTCACCTTTGCGCCCGTGGGCAAGGCTGCCGACGGCAACGCCTCATTGACCAAGCTTTGCGCGAGCAACCACACGGGTCGATCCACCAGTTTGCCGTCGACGGCAATGGCGCCCAAGCCATGTTGCTCCACTTGTTGCAGCACGCGCTGGGCCCACTGCAACTCCGTGGCGCTGGGTGCAAAACCCTGGTTGACCCCGGCGACTTGTTTGGGGTGAATGCACAGCTTGGCACCCATGCCCATTCGGCGAGCGCGTGACACATCGTCGGCCAAGGCTTGCTCATCACCAAAAGCCAAGGTCACGCCGTCCACCGGCGAGCGCACACCGGCCAAGCGCGACACGAGGACCAAATGGGTGCGCACCGCATTGAGCTCTTCGCCATCGCTGCCCATGCCCGCATCGGATGCAAAATCAACCGAGCCAAAAAGAAGCCGGTCCACCAAAGGGGCGCTGGCCAATTCTCGGGCCCGGTCCCAGCCATACACACTCTCCACGATGGGCAACAAACGTTGATCGGGACGCAGGCTTTTGGCCAACTGAATCAACAAATCAGGCTCTTGGGCTTTGGGCAACACCAGACCGCGCACAGCTGGGTGGTCGAGCAAGGCCAAATCACCATCAAACCAAGGGGTACCGTGCGCATTGCAACGCAGGTAAACCGGCTTGTCTGGATGCAACCATTGGCCAATGGCCGCACGGGCAGACAGCTTGGCCTCCGGTGGGACGGCGTCCTCCAGGTCAATGATCACCGCATGGGCACCGGTGGCCAAGGCCTTGTCAAAACGCTCGGCACGGTCGCCAGGGACAAATAAGTAACTTCTCATGGCATCAAATCACCGCGAGTTCACGCAGCTTCTCTATTTGTTGGTCGGTAAAACCCGCTTGCAGCAGCACTTGCGCGGTGTGCTGCCCCAAAGTGGGCGCGGCCTGCGCGGCAACGGGCCCGGCTGTGATCGGGCAAGCCAAGGTGCGGATGGGGCCTTGCGGGTGGTCGACGCTGACAACCGTGCCCATCTCCCGAGAAAAGTCGTTGTCCAAGGCTTGCGCCACATCATTGACGGCGGATGCCGGTACCTGACCCGCGAACACCTTTAACCAATGGGCCGTGGTTTGTTGCTGCAGCACCTCGTCCAAGGCCACATTGAGTTCTTGGCGGTTTTTCAAACGGGCGGCAAAACTGCCAAAGCGTTCGTCGTTCGCCCATTGGGGTCGATTGATCTTTTCACACAACACGCCCCAAAATTTTTCTTTGTTGCACATGACGAAAATCCAACCATCCTGGGTGCGGTACAACTCACTGGGCACCAAGGAGGGGTGGCCCGAGCGCGCTTGGCGCCCCGTGACCACGCCTTTGTTGAGGTACCACGTGGCCAAGTAGGCCAGGTTGTACATGGCCACGCTGTAGAGACTCACGTCCACATCGCGGCCCACGCCTGTTTGCCTGGCCGACAACACACCCGCCAGCATGGCCAAGGCCGCTGTGGTGCCTGTCATGTAGTCCACGATGGACAAGCCGGCACGGGTGGGCGGGCCATCGGGCTCTCCCGTCAACGACAAATAGCCGGCTTCGGCCTGCATCAGGTAGTCATACCCCGGCCAATTGGCCCGAGAACCCGTTCGGCCATAAGCGGACAGGTGCGCGCAAACCAGTGACGGCTTGACCAGCCCCAACTGCGTGTACGTCAGTCCGAGTTTGGCGGGCAAGTCACCGCGCAGGTTGTTGAACACCACATCGGCATCGCGCGCCAGTTGATGCAACACCTTTTGTCCCTCGGGGTGTTTGAGGTCCAGGGTCAAGCTTTTTTTATTCCGACTGAAGCTTTGGTAAAAGTGGCTGTCAGCGGGTCCAAAAAAATGGGGCCCCACCATGCGGCCCACATCACCGCCGTCTTTGCGGTTTTCGATTTTGATGACCTCTGCCCCCAAGTCGGCCAAATACTGGGTGCCAAATGGACCAGCGCCATACTGTTCAACCGACAAAATACGCAATCCTTGCAGCACGGGTGGCGGGCTCGGACTGGCTGGGGATGGCTTCATGGGATGTTCCTTGTGGAAGTGGTATTCAAATGCTCAAGTCAAGCGCAAGATCACGTGCGCGATGCATTGCCAAATTCAAGACACGATCGCGCAACTGCGTCGATGCCGTGGTCGGCCAAGCCAGCGCGGCGTTGTCCATGAACTTGCTCACGATATCGGCGTGCGCTATCGGCCGGCCCGGTGCACCGCGATTGATCGGTTCTTTGTGCGTGACCTGACGACCGTCTTTGAAGTGCAGGACCACCTCGCCGGGGAAATACTTGGGGTAATTGGCATCAGGGTCGACCTCATAGCGCACCAAGTCGGCCAATGCCAAGGTGGCAGGGTCTTGCATGGCTTGGGCCTCCAGCGCAGGCAAACCAAACTTGCCATGCCGCAAACCTGTCGCGATGCCGTATTGGACGCTGAACTGCGCTTCATACGCATTGGAGGGTCGGCGTTTTTGATCCACCGGCTCACACACCACAGGCACAAAACCCTGGGCCACGCGGGCCACAATGTGCGACAGCTCTCCGCTGGCCAAAGCAGGTCGCAAAGCGGTCGCGGCATCAATGCAAGCATGGACAAAGTGGCACGCCGGAATGGGCTTGACCGCCACGCGCAGCACCTCCCAATCTGTGCCCAAGCCTTGGGTGGCCAAGGGCATCTGGCAACCTGCCAGCGCCACGCCCAAATGGCTGGCGTACAAACCATATTGGCCTTCATACGCGGTCGACGGCCCGCTCATGCCATGGCGTGCCAAAGCCACCGCCACGATCGCGCTAGAGGCGGCCCAACCCGGGTGGAATCGTTTGGTACCCGCGCCCTCTTTTAAAAACTCCAAGGTACCGCCCGCCATGGACAAAGCAATGCCTTGCGCATGCACTGTTTGCGCTTGATCCAATCCCCACAACCTGGCGGCGGCCACCACACAACCAAAAATGCCCGCCACCGCAGTGGGGTGAAAACCTGCTTTGTGAAAAACGCCACCTGCGACCTTGCCCACACGGGTGGCCACCTCCATACCGGCCACATACGCCAGCAATAAATCTTCACCCGAACTGTCTTGTTGACAGGCCACACTGAAGGCGGCTGCAAAGACGGAGGCTGTGGCATGCACCACGCTGCCGGGATGGGTGTCGTCGTAGTCCAAACCATGAATCAACAGGCCATTGATCAACGCCGCATCGCGGGCAGGTAAATGGGTTTTCATGCCAAACACCGGGACCGGCCCTGTGCTGGGACACAGGTCTGTCATGGCCAGCATGGTTTGCTGGGCAAAGGGGTAGCGGCCTGAAGCCAGGGCGATGCCCAGGGCATCCAATATCAGGTGCTGTGCTTGTGACACCACATCCGGTGGGATGTCGCACCACTGCAAGGTGTTTGTCCAATGCGCATACTGGACCGCTATGGGGCGATCCGCCTGGGCAGAGGTGCGGTCAGGGTTTTGCATAACTGCAGCAGGCTTCAATCGTCCACCGCATGACCGCGGCAAGCCACCAAAATAATCCGCTCAAAGGACATGATTTCGACCCCGTCTTGGTTGATGCCCCGGGTGTGCACGGTCACGATACCTTGGTGAGGCCGCGACTTGGACTCGCGTTTGTCCAGCACCTTTGTTTCCGCATACAAGGTGTCACCCGCAAACACTGGACCGCTGAGCTTGATGTCTTTCCAACCCAAATTGGCGATGGCTTTGGCACTGACATCATTGACCGTCATCCCCACCACCACGGCCAAGGACAAGGGGCTGTTGATCAGCAAACGGCCAAACTCACTTTTCTTGGCAAACTCCATGTCACAGTGCATGGGGTGCTGGTTCATGGTGAGCAACGCAAAGCTGATGTTGTCTTGGTCGGTCAAGGTGCGCCCAGGGCGGTGCTCGTAAACATCGCCGACTTGAAAGTCTTCAAAGTAGCGGCCATAAGAAGTTCGGTAGCGCTGGGGTCCGATTTCGCGAGCAGTGATCATGGTTTCTCCTGTGTGTGGTTTTAAAAATGTTTCAAGCCAAACTTTTTTCTTCGGCCAAGGTGGGGTAATCGTTGTACCCATCCGGTCCGCCGCCATAAAAGCGTTTGGTGATGGCCTTGTGGTACGGGCCATCGGCTCGAATGCGCTCTGGCAAATCGGGGTTGGCCATCCACAAACGGCCAAAAGACACCGCATCAATCGAGCCGTTGCCAATCAAGGTTTGTGCGGTCTGAGGATCTATGCCGCCATTGGCAATGATCGGCCCATCAAACACGGGCCGGGTGAGTGACAGCATCTGATCGCGGTCAAACTGACCCCCCCAAAAATTGGTGTCGGCCAGCTCCAGCCAGCCCATGCCGTGCCGGGCCAACTCGTCAACCAAGTATCGGTAGGTGGGCACTGGATCGGGGTCCAGTGCCCCATTGAAGGTGGTGAATGGGGAGATGCGCATGCCCACGCGACCGGCCGGGAACTCGGCAATCATGGCGCGCATGGCCTGCAAGGCGAATTGGGCTCGCGCTTGCGGTGAGCCGCCATAAGCGTCGGTGCGGTGGTTCAAATAGGGGGACAAAAACTGATGCGGCAAGTAGCCATTGGCTGCGTGCAATTGCACCCCATCAAAGCCGACCTCGCGGGCGGCTCGGGCAGCACGGCCAAATGCGGCAATGGTGTCTTCCACTTCAGCCAAAGTCATGGCCCGTGACGGGCAAGCCGTTTTCTTGCGAAAAATGCCTTGCTCATCACGGCCCCATACCGTGATGGTCTCGATGTTGTCGTTGACGCCCGATGGCGACAAGGGGGGGTCGGGTTGGTCACGGCTGTCGGCAGCCACACGCCCGCCATGCCACAACTGCAGGGCAATCTTGCCACCCGCTTGGTGCACTTGCTCCACCAGCAAACGCCAAGCATTGACTTGCTCCACCGTGAAGATGCCTGGCGTGCACTCCCATGCGTTGGAGCGCAAAGCCACATTGGTGGCCTCCGCAATGATCAAGCCCGCCGAGGCCCTTTGCACATAGTGCTCGGTCATCATGGGCGTGGGCACCCGATCGGGCGTGGCGCGAGAACGGGTCAGCGGTGCCATCCAAATGCGGTTGTTGAGCTGAAGGTCGCCCAACTGCAAGGGTGAAAACAAATCGGTCATGGGTATCGGTCTCCGGGTTCTATGGAAAAAACTGTTGAGTGAGGTCCAGCGATGTTGAAGCTAGCTCATGGTGGGCACCGCCCAGGCTTGAACTTGGGCACCGTTTTCACGCAAAGGTTTGATCTGGGCATATTCTTTGGAATGCCAAAAGGCTTTCAGATGGTCCATGCTGGGAAACTCCATCACGATCAGGCGCTGACCGTCGTGGTGTCCTTCCATGACCTCCAAATCTCGGCCAATGGCCAATACTTTGCCGCCATGCACGGCCATCAAAGGTTGTACCTGGGCTTGGTACTGCTTGTAGCGCGCCATGAACTCTGGGTCTGGGCTGAGTTGGGCTTGGATGATGAACAAAGCGGGCATGGTGTCAATCCAATGGATGGGTCAATTGCGCCAAGAGCAGGTCTTTGAGCTTGCCGCGCTCGACCTTGCCTGTGGGGTTGGACGGTATGGCATCGATGAAAAAATAATGCCGGGGTCGCTTGAAGGCTGCCAAGTCGGGGTGTTGCAGACAAAAAGCGTCCATGGCGCTTGCATCCAATGCCGGGTCTTTGCGAACAATGGCCGCACACACCACTTGACCCCACTTTTG
>CAMDJU010000032.1 GCA_945900695.1 Bordetella parapertussis
ATTTGCGTTTCGAGTTCATGGCGCTGGACCCGGGTCCAACGCCATGGATCGCTTGGTGTGCCCCCAAAGGCGCACAAAGTGTTTTCCACCCAACGATCTGTTCACTTGATCTAGGAGAACTATATGGCAACTGCAAAAAAATCGGCCACAAAAACCAAGGCCCCCGCAAAGAAAGCTGCAGCTGAAAAGCCGGCAGCAAAGAAAGTAGCCGTGAAGAAGCCGGCCGCTAAAAAGAAACCGGCCGCTAAAAAACCGGTCGCTAAGAAAGTAGCAGCGAAGAAGCCTGTGGCTAAAAAAGCAGCGGCCAAAAAGCCGGTTGCTAAAAAAGCTGCGGCCAAAAAGCCAGCGGCCAAAAAAGTAGCAGCCAAGAAACCTGCTGCCAAAAAGGCTGTCAAGAAGGCTGCGAAAAAAGCCGTCGCCAAGAAAAAGCCGGCCGCGAAAAAGCCTGCTGCTAAAAAAGCTGCCAAAAAGCCGGCAGCGAAGAAAGCCGCGAAAAAGCCTGCTGCCAAAGCGGCGCCAGCCCCTGCGGCGCCTGCAGCTCAGACCACTCTGAACCCGCAAGCCGCTTGGCCGTTTCCGACGGCACATAAGCCCTGATCTGTAAAGATCTGGCCAGCGGTTCGCCGCTGCTCAAGCCCGGTGCCTTCAAGCATCGGGCTTTTTATTTTCCCCATACCCATGCCCGATGAGTTCTCGCCCCACATGGCCTTTCCTGCATTGGCAAGCCAATGGGGATTGCCACATCGACGTCCATGTGGTGCCCCATGCGGCGCGCACCCACAGCGAAAGCTTGTTTGATGGCGCACTGAAAGTGCGCCTGCATGCGCGCCCCATCGATGGCCAAGCCAATGCCGCCCTGTTGGCCTGGTTGGCCTCCAGCCTGGGTATCGCCAAAGGACAAATTCAATGGGTGCGCGGACAAAACGCCCGGCGCAAACGTTTTTGCATTGGCGCGGCAGCCGCAGCCAGCGCGCAGTGGACCGCCTTGCTGCCTTGATCAGGCCAAGACGGATGCCACCAAGCCTGCGGGGATTTGGTAGTTTTGGGGGCCGCGCTGGGCAATTTTCAAGGCACCCACATGGTTGCCCAATGCTGCGCAGCGCGCCAGCGGCCAGCCTTGTTCCAAGCCAAACAGCAAGGCCCCGCGCCAAGCGTCACCACAACCTGTGGGGTCGACCACCGCTTGGGCCTTGACCGGCGCGACCACAGTTTTTTGCCCGCCCTCCCACACCTCGCAACCTTGGGCGCCCAAAGTGACCACCAAGCCACGGACATGGCGCGAAATATCCGCATGGCTCATGCCGGTGCGGTCACTGAGCATCTTGCCTTCGTAATCATTGACGGTGACCCAGTCAGCATCTTGAATGAATCGGGTCAACTCTTCGCCGTTGAACATCGGCAATCCCTGGCCGGGATCAAATACAAAAGGAATGCCCGCTGCTTTGAACTGTTGCGCATGCTGCAGCATGGCGTCACGCCCATCGGGAGAGATGATGCCCAAGCGCACCCCTTCGACCGCGCCGACTTGAATTTGATGGGCCAAGCCCATGGCTCCCGGGTGAAAGGCGGTGATTTGGTTGTTGTCACGATCGGTCATGATCATTGCCTGGGCGGTATAGGTGTCGGGCATGGTGCGCACCCAGCGGGTGTCAATGCCCAGGCTTTGCAAGCGCTCGACGTAGGTGCCGCCGTCATTGCCCAAAGCGGCCACCGGGTAGGCCTGACCGCCCAGTTGGTGCAAGCTGTAAGCGATATTACCCGCGCACCCGCCAAAGTCACGTCGCAAAGCCGGCACCAAAAAAGACACATTCAAAATGTGCAATTGGTCGGGCAAGATTTGTTCGGCAAAGCGCCCTTCAAAATCCATGATGGTGTCAAAAGCTAAAGAACCACAAATCAACGAAGCCATGTTTTTTCTTTCTTCAAGGGTAAAAAATCTCTGCCCGGTAGCCGCTCAACCGGTCTTCCACATCGGAGTCCACCCGCCAGTGCACGCTTGAGACCGCTTCGGCCCCAGGTGTCAAATAGCGGGGCAAACCCATCTCTTCTGGCGCCAGGGCACGGCGAATAACCACCCGATCATCGCCATCGGTGAGTGAAAGGTCCACCCACGGCGTGGCCACAGGATGGCTGGCGCGGTTGGACAACTGAATTTCCAAGCGATGGTGGCCTTCGCCATCAGGCTCAAAATGGGCGCGCTCAATCATCACAGAGCCCAGGCCCTGGGGCCAATCCATTTGACAGTGCCACTGGGCGCACTGGGATTGGACCCACTCGTGCACTGCGGGCCATGGGGCCAGCAGCGGGCTTTTGGCCCACCAGACCCATTGGCTGAGCAATGCCAAGCCCAGCATCAGGTTCAACACATGCCACACCCGTCGCGGTCGCGTCGGCGCGCGATGCAGCACATCTTGCGTCAAGTCCAATTCAGTGAAATCGTCCTTGTCTGGCGCTGCATCGTTTGCCTGCGCGAGACCATTGAGCGCCGGGTCCAAGGCGGGTTGTGCAGGCGGGGCTGAGGTGGGCGGGTGTGGCGCAGATGGGTCGACAGCCAAAGCCACATCGCTGTTGCCCAATGCCAACCAGTGGGAGCGGGCATCAAAAACTTGTTCGCATCGACCACACCTGACCCAACCGTGCGCCAGCTTGAGTTGGTCTTGCACCACCTTGAAAGCGGTTAGGCATTGGGGGCACTGCACAGCCAAAGTCATGATGGCCGCATTGTAGGTGGCGCTGTGTGCAGCCACGAGGTGTGGCACCACAGGGGGCTCAGCACCAACTCAATCGAAGCGCGCGGTCATCAAGGCCCAACCGTCTTCGCTGTCATGCACACCCAAGTCACACCACGGCGCATAGGCTTGTTGCAACAACTCGACTTGGCGCACCAAGATACCGGCCAACACCAAGTGACCGCTGCCGACTTGCACCAAACCACACAACAAAGGGGCCAGCACTTGCAAGGGCGAGGCCAAAATATTGGCCAACACACATTGGTAAGGGCCTTGCACCTGGTCTGGCAATCCCGCTTGCAACACCACGCCGTTGGCTTGGGCATTGAGCTTGGTGGCGTGCACCGCCTCGGGGTCGATGTCGACCGCGTCGACCCGGACTGCGCCAAACAAGGCCGCGCCCATGGCCAAAATGCCCGAGCCACAACCATAGTCCAGCACCGACGCACCACGCACATCGTGGCTGGCCAACCAGCGCAAACACATGCGCGTGGTCGGGTGGGTTCCGGTGCCAAAGGCCAAGCCGGGATCGAGGCGCAATACACGCTGGGCCTGGGCTGGAGGCTCATGCCAGGTCGGCACAATCCAAAATTCTGGGGTGATCTCCACCGGCGCAAACTGCGACTGCGTCAATCGCACCCAGTCTTGTTGGACCACCGCTTCGATGTCGAGCACTTGGCAGACCTCAAATGGGGTTTGCAAAAGCAACAAGTCGCAAGCCGCTTGGGCCTGGGCGAGTTCGGCAAACAAGGCCGTCACCTGAGAGCGATCCCATCCCGGCTGGGGTGGGGGCATGCCCGGCTCGCCAAACAGCGGAGATTCGCTGTCGCTGTGGGCATCGGCGTCTTGCACCGAAACACTCAGCGCATCCAAGGCTTCCAAGGCTTCGCTCAACCACTCCACGCGGTCTTGCGGCGCGAGCAAGCGCAGTTCATGCATCAGCGTTTGCGCGCAGCGATCCACGCTTCCAAGTAGTGGATGTTGGTGCCACCGGACATGAACTTGGCGTCCACCATCAGTTCTCGGTGCAAGGGAATATTGGTGGAGATGCCCTCGACCAAGGTCTCGGACAAGGCGGTTCGCATGCGCGCAATCGCTTGATCACGGGTGTCGCCGTACACAATGATTTTACCCACCATGGAGTCGTAGTTGGGTGGCACAAAGTAATTGGTATAGACGTGCGAGTCCACCCGCACACCCGGGCCGCCCGGTGCATGCCACATGGTGATGCGCCCGGGTGAGGGCATAAAATTGAACGGGTCTTCGGCATTGATGCGGCACTCAATGGCATGGCCTTTGACCGTGATCTGGCGCTGGGTGAAGGGCAGCTTTTCACCGGCAGCCACCATGATTTGGGTTTTGACAATGTCCACCCCGGTGATCAACTCAGTGACCGGGTGCTCCACTTGCACCCGGGTGTTCATCTCGATGAAGTAAAACTCACCGTTTTCATACAAAAACTCAAAGGTACCAGCGCCCCGGTAACCCATGCGTTTGCACGCCGCCGCGCAACGTTCGCCAATTTTGTCGATCAACTTGCGCGGTATGCCTGGGGCCGGCCCTTCTTCGATGATTTTTTGGTGCCGTCGCTGCATGGAGCAATCGCGCTCGCCCAGGTACACCGCGTTCTTGAACTGATCGGCCATGACCTGGATTTCAATGTGGCGCGGGTTTTGGAGAAACTTCTCCATGTACACCGCCGGGTTGCCAAAAGCCGCGCCGGCTTCGGCCTTGGTGGTTTGCACCGCATGGATCAGCGCTGCTTCGGTGTGCACCACGCGCATACCGCGCCCGCCGCCGCCGCCCGCCGCCTTGATGATGACGGGGTAGCCCACCGTTTTGGCGATGCGCCGCACTAGCACCGGGTCGTCAGGCAGCTCGCCTTCAGAACCGGGCACACAGGGCACACCGGCCTTGATCATGGCTTGCTTGGCCGACACCTTGTCGCCCATCATGCGGATGGACTCCGGCGAGGGGCCTATAAATTTAAAACCGCTTTTTTCCACCCGCTCGGCGAAATCAGCGTTTTCGCTCAAAAAGCCATAGCCGGGGTGAATGGCCTCGGCATCGGTCACCTCGGCGGCCGAAATGATGGCCGGCATGTGCAAATAGCTTTGCGCCGACGCCGCCGGCCCAATGCACACCGCCTCTTCGGCCAGCTTGACATATTTGGCCTCGCGGTCGGCCTCGGAATACACCACCACGGCTTGAATGCCCATTTCGCGGCAGGCGCGTTGAATGCGAAGCGCTATCTCGCCCCGGTTGGCGATCAGGATTTTCTTGAACATGGGCTTGGGACTTAGGCGATCACAAACATGGGCTGGCCGAACTCCACCGCCTGGCCGTTGTCCACCAAAATTTGGGTGATGGTGCCGCTGGCGTCAGCCTCGATCTCGTTGAGGATCTTCATCGCTTCAATGATGCAAATGGGCTCACCCTCTTTGACCACCGACCCGATTTCAACAAACGACTTGGCCCCGGGGCTGGAGGCGCGGTAAAAAGTACCCACCATGGGTGACTTGACCACATGGCCGACCACTTCGTCCGGGGCCGCTGCCGGTGGGGGTGCCACTGGCACCGCAGCAACCGGGGCTGAAGCGGCCACCATGGCCACGGAGGCCGCAATGGGGGCCGCCGCCACAGGGTGGTTGACCGCCTTGACAATGCGCACCGTGCCCTCGGCCTCGGTGATTTCCAACTCAGACACATTGGACTCGGAGACCAAGTCAATGAGCGTCTTAAGTTTTCTCAAGTCCATAATTAAATTCCACCCTGAGCTGCAAGAGTGCCGAATTTACACCAAAAACATGCACACCCCCCAAAAACCTGTCTCAAACGGCCAAAGAAGACCAAGATTTGATTTGATCTTCTTTTAATTTGCCCAAATATTGCCCGATCATGTCGCCTTTGGCATTCAACACGACGGTAAAGGGCAATCCGCCTTGGGCGTTACCCATGGCCTTGCCCCATTCGGTGCCTTGCATCCCCCCCAGGGCAATGGGGTAGGACACCGGGTACTGCACCAAAAAGCGCCGCACAGAAGAGGGCTGGTCGATCGCGATACCGAGCATTTGCCAACTTTTAGATTGGTTTTGACGGTAAAAGGCATCCAATAAAGGCATCTCCTCCACACATGGGGCACACCAGGTGGCCCAAAAATTGATCACCAAAGGTCTGCCTTTGAAGGCGGTCAGAACCACGGGCTCACCCTGGGGGCCGTCCCACTGCGTGTCCCACCAGCCTGGCGGCAGCGGCGCGGCAGGCCCCGCGAAAAGCCCGCCTCGCCATGCGGCCAAACCCAGGCCCGCTGCTGCTGCGGTGGCCGCCACACCCCAAAGCAGTCCGCGCCGCGTGGGCGGCGGTGTTTCGTTGTCGGGCTGGCTCGGTCGGGTCGTCATGGTTGCACCCGCTCAGGGGCCTCAAGCAAAACGCGCAAAGCTTTCAAGTCGCCGCGCCCGCGCCGGCCTTGGCGGTCAGGTTGCAAGGCGCCACGCAAATCATCGTGATCGTGCACCATCAAATGGACGCCCACCTCTTCGCCCAAACCAGGGCAGGGGCATGAAAAACTCAGGGCATCGACCACCTCGCCTTGAAAGCCGGTGACGGCGCTGGGCTGAAACCGCACGCCTTGGTCTATCAGCGCCAATTCGGCCGACTTGGGGTCATCGCAAAAAAGTTGCATATAAATGTCATTCAATCGGGTGGCCGTGCCACGCCACACTGCCCCTGCCAAATGGGGGCGGAAATCTTGCAAGCGCTCCATCCATTGGCAGGCCAGGGCCCGCAAAGCCGCCAGCTCCTGGGCTTGGCTGTCGGCGCAAAACACCGCAATGTATTCGCGCACCGCTTGCTCCACCATGTCGTTGTCGGGCCAGGCCGAGCGCCGCCCGGCACCCAACTCGCGCGCGGCGCGGCTCTTGGCGGGCCCGTACTCCAAGCCCTCCTCCACCACCCAGCGGGCAGCGGCAGCGGCGATTTCATCTTGCAAGCGCGTCATCATGGGGCAGATTGTGCCTGGGCTGACAAGCCCCCGCTCCTACAATCTGCGGCCATGCATATTCACATATTAGGTGTCTGCGGCACCTTCATGGGCGGCTTGGCTGCCCTGGCCCGCGAAGCCGGCCACCGTGTCACCGGCTGCGACAGCGGCGTCTACCCCCCCATGAGCGATCAACTGCGTGCTTTGGGCATCGAGCTGATCGAGGGCTACAGCGCCGACCAACTGGCCTTGAAGCCCGATATGTTCGTCGTGGGTAATGTGGTCTCGCGCGCCCGCTTGGCCGACGGTACAGCTCGCTACCCGCTGATGGAAGCGATTTTGGAGGCCAGCCTGCCCTACACCAGCGGCCCGCAGTGGCTGAGCGACCATGTGCTGCACGCTGCTTCACAGCCTCGCCATGTGCTGGCCATCGCCGGCACCCACGGCAAAACCACCACCACCGCCATGCTCAGCTGGGTGCTCGAGCACGCTGGCTTGAAACCCGGTTTTTTGATCGGTGGCGTGCCGCTGAACTTTGGCGTGTCCGCCCGCTTGGGGGCTTTGGCCCAAGGGCAAAGCCGCCCACTCTTTGTCATCGAAGCCGACGAGTACGACACCGCATTCTTTGACAAACGCAGCAAGTTTGTGCACTACCGCCCCCGAACCGCGGTGCTCAACAACCTCGAGTTTGACCACGCCGACATCTTCCCCGACTTGGCCGCCATCGAGCGCCAATTTCACCACCTGGTGCGCACCGTACCAGCCGGCGGTCGCTTGGTGGTGAACGCCGAGCAAGACAGTTTGCAAAGGGTGCTGGCCATGGGCCAGTGGAGCGAGGTGGCGGGTTTTGGCGCTTCGCCGCATGCCGCGTGGCAGATGCGCGGCGACCCCTCCGACTTTGAAGTCTTGCACCAAGGCGCGGTGAAAGGCCGGGTGCAATGGGCTTTGGGTGGGGTGCACAACCAAATGAACGCCTTGGCCGCCGTCATCGCCGCCGAGCATGTGGGTGTGGCGGTGGCAGACGCGTGCCACGCTTTGTCCTCATTCGAGAATGTGCGCCGGCGCATGGAAGTGCGTGGCAGCGTGGGCTCGGGCGCACAAGCCATCACGGTGTACGACGACTTTGCGCATCACCCCACCGCCATTCGCACCACGGTCGATGGCCTGCGCCGCCAAGTGGGCAAGGCGCGCATCTTGGCGGTGTTCGAGCCGCGCAGCAACACCATGAAGCTGGGTGCGATGAAGTCGCAACTGCCATGGAGTTTGGCGCAAGTTGACTTGGCGTTTTGCCACACCGCTGGGCTGGACTGGGACGCCGCCGAGGCTTTGTCACCCATGGGTGAACGGGCGCGCACCTCGGGCGACATTGACAGCTTGGTGGCACAGGTGAAAGCGGCTGCCCGCCCCGGCGACCATGTGCTGTGCATGAGCAATGGTGGCTTTGGCGGGGTGCACAGCAAGTTGCTGCAGGCCTTGAAGGCCTGAGCCTGCGACGGTACTGCGCAAATCTTTGCCCCAGGCTGTCCAAAGACACCCTCGCCAATTTCTGTGCAACTAGCGCCTTAGAAAAGCCCGCTTTGCGGGATGGAACGGGTCATTGGACGGCAGCGGTGCTCCGGTCCGTCCACTCCAGTTTGGCATCCGACTGGGGACAACTCAAACCGCTTCAAACGGGTTGATGACTTGCACACCACAACCCATGAAGTCGCGCACGTTGCGGGTGGCCAACACCAGTTGGTGCTCTATCGCGGTGGCGGCGATCAGCATATCGGGCGCGCTGCGCGTGATGCCTTGGGCCTGAAATTGACCCCGCAATGCGCCCCCTCGCTGCGCAATAGAAGGGCTGATGGCGTACACGGCGTGCATCTTCTCCACCAAGCCGTTGAACAACGCCAGCTTGCGGGTATTGGGTTGCCAAGCCAGCCCAAAGTGGGCTTCTTCCATCGTGACGGCTGAGATGGCCAAGCGCTGTACCGACGTCAGCCAACGCATCACCTGCACGTCTGGGTTGCTTTTCACAAACTCACTGATCACATTGGTGTCTGCCAAAACAATGGAGGCGCTCATCTGGGCGAGGCCTGGTTGGGTGCAGCAAAAGCGTTGTCGCGCTGCCACGCCGCTGGCCGCCCGGCGGGGTCGGCTTCACCCAAGCCCGTGTCATCATGCGGCGGGTAGGTTTCGCGCAGTTGCAACAACTGGCTGTAAAAACCCTCGGCCACCGGTTTGACCGCGACCTCGCTTCTGGCGAAGTAGTCGGCCGACACCAGCACTGCCACCGGCTTGTTGCGGTTGGTGATGACCTGGGGTTGCAACTGGGCCGCCGCGATCAGGGCGGACAGATGCTGCCGAGATTCGGCGATTGAAATAGACATAAAAAATCCTTTATGTACTTTTGAAATGTACATTATAGGCGCCTCATGCCCGATTGCGTTCGCTGGATGGCGTGTGCGTCGCAGCCGATGAGGGCGGCCGTCGGGCCCACTGCCGTCCTTGACTGCGCCCCCCAGGTCGGCGTGGCTTTACTTTTTGCCGCGCCGCGCCTTCACGCCAGCAGACAGCGCCTCCAAGGCTTGCAGAGAATCGTCCCAAGCCAAGCAAGCATCGGTGATGCTTTGGCCGTAAACCAAATCCTCGACTTTGTCCTTGCCAGGGGTGAACTTTTGCGCCCCTGCTTTGAGGTGGCTTTCGATCATCACGCCAAACACGCTGTGTGAACCGCCGGCCATTTGGTCGGCGATGTCTTTGGCCACCACCAGTTGGCGTTCGTGCTGCTTGCTGCTGTTGGCATGGCTGCAGTCGACCATCAGGCTGGCCGGCAATTTGGCAGATTCCAGTTCTTTGCAGGCAGCGGCCACGCTGGCAGCGTCGTAATTGGGCGCTTTACCGCCGCGCAAAATCACGTGGCAGTCTTGGTTGCCTTGGGTTTGCACAATTGCCACTTGCCCGTTTTTGTGCACCGACAAGAAGTGGTGGCCTCGGGCAGCGGCTTGGATGGCGTCGGTGGCGATCTTGATATTGCCGTCCGTGCCGTTTTTAAAGCCAATCGGCGCCGACAAGCCCGAGGCGAGTTCGCGGTGCACCTGGCTCTCGGTGGTGCGCGCACCAATCGCGCCCCAGCTGATCAGGTCGCCAATGTACTGGGGTGAAATCACATCCAAAAATTCACTGCCCGCAGGCACACCGGCGCGGTTGATCTCGATGAGCAACTGCCGGGCAATGCGCAAACCCTCGTCGATGCGAAAGCTCTCGTCCAAGTAAGGGTCGTTGATCAAGCCCTTCCAGCCCACCGTGGTGCGGGGTTTTTCAAAATAAACGCGCATCACGATTTCCAAGGTGTCAGCGTATTTTTCGCGCTCGACCTTCAAGCGGCGGGCGTAATCCAAGGCAGCTGCAGGGTCGTGGATGGAGCAGGGGCCCATCACCACCAACAAGCGGTCGTCTTTGCCCGCCATGATTTTGTGGATGCGCTGGCGGATTTTGGCAATCAAGCTCTCGACAGCGGTGCCGGCAATGGGGAAGAAACGGATCAAATGTTCAGGGGGCGGCAACACGGTGATGTCCTTGATGCGTTGGTCATCGGTCTGGCTGGTTTGGTCGTCGTGCGCCACATAAGGCACCTCAGCGCGTTGGGTTTTCATGATCACTTCCTTCAAAAATGTTGTCGAATGTCAAAGGTCTGAAAGGCAAAAAAAAACCGCCGATGCCCGGCGGTTGGTTCAGGGGTTCAGCGCGCTTTTGCGTTTAAACCTCTCGACCGCCGGTGCAGCGTGAGAAGAAAAAGTAAGCAAAATAAAAGTGCGTCGAGACCATGGACGAAATGTAGCACACAGCCCAAACAGGGGTCAGGCCGTACCGCCCACCGTCAAGCCATCGATGCGCAAAGTGGGCTGGCCCACGCCCACGGGCACACTTTGACCTTCTTTGCCACAAGTGCCCACGCCACTGTCCAAGGCCAAGTCGTTGCCGATCATGGTCACGCGCGTGAGGGCATCGGGGCCATTGCCGACCAAGGTCGCGCCCTTGACGGGGTATTGAATTTTTCCGTTTTCCACCCAGTACGCCTGGCTGGCGGAGAACACAAACTTGCCCGAGGTGATGTCCACCTGACCCCCACCAAAATTGGTGGCATACAAGCCTTTTTTCATGCTGGCGACAATTTCTTGCGGGGCTTTGCCCCCTGCCAACATATAGGTATTGGTCATGCGCGGCATGGGAATGTGGGCATAGCTTTCACGGCGCCCATTGCCAGTGGGCTTCACGCCCATCAAGCGGGCATTGAGCGTGTCTTGGATATAGCCGACCAACACACCATCTTCAATCAACACATTGCGCTGGGTGGGGTGGCCCTCGTCATCCACATTCAGCGAACCCCGCCGATCGGCCATGGTGCCGTCGTCGAGAACGGTGACGCCCTTGGCCGCCACGCGCTGGCCAATCTTGCCGCTGAAGGCGCTCGACCCCTTGCGATTGAAGTCGCCCTCCAAACCATGACCAATGGCTTCATGCAACAACACCCCCGGCCAGCCTGGGCCGAGAACCACGGTCATCTCGCCGGCAGGGGCGGCACGCGCCTCCAAATTGGTCAAAGCAGCGTCCACCGCTTCTTGCACGTAAGCGGCTATCAAGGCCTCGTCAAAATAAGCCAAACCAAAGCGGCCGCCGCCTCCCGCCGAGCCGGTTTCGCGTCGGCCGTTTTGCTCGGCGATCACGCTCAGCGACAAACGCACCAATGGCCGCACATCAGCGGCCATCGTGCCGTCGGCGCGCGCCACCAGCACCACGTCGTGTTCGCAGGCCAAACCCGCCATGACTTGCACCACGCGCGGGTCGCGGGCGCGGGCCAGTTGTTCGGTGTGCTCGAGCAAGGCCACCTTGGCCGCGCTGTCCAGGCTGCCAATCGGGTCTTGCCCGCCGTACAGGCTGCGGCTGTGGGCCACCCGTTTGGCCGGTACCTTGGTGCGCACCTGCCGACCCGCCGCGGCAATGCTGCGCACCGTGTGCGCCGCGTCCATCAACGAGGCCAGAGAAATATCGTCGGAATAGGCAAAGGCGGTTTTTTCGCCGCTGACCGCGCGCACGCCCACGCCTTGGTCGATGCTGAACGAGCCGGTTTTGACAATGCCCTCTTCCAAGCTCCAACCCTCGGAGCGGGTGTACTGAAAGTACAAGTCCGCGTCATCCACCTGGTGGGCACGGATGGCCGACAAAGCTTGGTTGAGGTGGGATTCGTCCAGGCCATAAGGCGTGAGGAGCAGGTTTTGCGCGATGGTCAATCGCTCGAGGGTGGGTTCGCGTGAAATCATGGCTGGATTGTAGGAGCGCCACCGCCCTGGCCCGAGGGAGGGCCCAAGATGCCCTTTGTGCGCGCTGACAGCCCCGGCTTGCGGCCTAAGACCGCCCGCGCAGGTAGGTCAACACCGCGGCATCGTCCAAATCGGCCAAACCCGCGGCACTGGCCTTGGCAAAAACCTGCGCGGCCACAGGCCCCAAGGGGCCGGCAAAACCCGCTGATTCGGCCGCTTGCAGCGCCAGCGCGGTGTCTTTTTCCAGCAAAGTCATGTGGGCGCGCGGCGCAAAGTCGCCGCCCAAGGCGCGGGGCAGGCGATCGCTGGCGATCCAGCTTTGGGCGCTGGACGCCGCCATGACCTGCAAGGTGCGCTCAGCATCCAGCCCCAAACGCTCGGCCAAAGCCAGCGCTTCGGCGGCCCCCACCAGGTTGATGCCCGCCAGCAAGTTGTTGACCAGTTTGGTGCGTGCGCCGTCGCCCACGCGCTGTGAAATGCGAAAAACCGGTTGCGCCAAAACATGCAAGATGTCTTGGTGGCGCTCAAACACCGCATCCGCACCCGCCACCATCAAACTCATGGTGCCAAGCTCTGCCCTTTGGGGGCCGCCAGACATGGGTGCATCCAAGGTGGCCACGCCTTGCTCGGCCAAGTGTGCGGCCACGGCCTCGGTGTCTTGGGGGGCGATGGTGGGACACAGCATGACGGTGTCGCCGGCTTGGAGTTGGGCGGCCAAACCCTGTTCGCCCCACAACACGTCGTTGACCTGCGCGGCGGTGACCACACAAAC
Source organism: Bordetella parapertussis (assembly GCA_945900695.1). Taxonomy (GTDB): domain Bacteria; phylum Pseudomonadota; class Gammaproteobacteria; order Burkholderiales; family Burkholderiaceae_C; genus Limnohabitans; species Limnohabitans parapertussis_A. The sequence goes on from CAMDJU010000032.1 coordinate 12,784, forward strand.
GATAAAGAAGTGGGCCACGCCACCCAAATGGGCTGGGCAGGCGGCAACTCGGGCACCCAATGCTTGCAAAGCCTGGGTTTTGTCGGCATCGATGTCACACACCTGTACGGCCACGCCTTGGGCCAACAACCGACGCGCCATGCCACCCCCCATATTGCCCACCCCGACGATGGCGACGGGGGGCCAGACTTGGGTCACGACTGCACCAACTGCTTGGAGCGCGCGATCGACATCAAAATACCCACCCCCAGCCCCAGGGTGACCATGGCCGTGCCGCCATAGCTGATGAACGGCAAAGGCACACCCACCACCGGCAAGATCCCACTGACCATGCCCATGTTGACAAAGGCATAGGTGAAAAAGATCAGGGTGACGCTGCCCGCCAACAAACGTGCAAACAAGGTGGGGCCCTCTAAGGCAATGGCCAAACCGCGCAATACCAGCACGAGAAACCCACCTAACAACAATAAGTTGCCCAAAAAACCAAACTCTTCACCATAAGCGGCAAAAATAAAGTCGGTGGTGCGCTCAGGGATGAAATCCAAATGGGTTTGCGTGCCCTGCATAAAACCCTTGCCAAAAATACCGCCCGAGCCAATCGCAATCATGCCCTGAATGATGTGAAAACCTTTGCCGAGAGGGTCGCGCCCAGGGTCCAGCAGGGTGCACACGCGCTGCTGTTGGTATTCACGCAGCAAGGGCCAGCGAAACCCGTCGGCGCACAGCGTGGGCTCAAACCAGACCAGCAACACCACACCCACCAAGCCCAAGGCGATCGGCGGCAAAATCCAGATCCAGCGCAAACCAGCGAAGAAAATCACATACAGGCCTGCCGACAGCACCAAAATCGCGGTGCCCAAATCGGGTTGCTTGGCAATCAATCCCACCGGCACCACCAGCAACACGGTGGCCACGGCAAAGTCCAGCGACCGCAATTGCCCCTCACGCTTTTGAAACCACCACGCCAGCATCAAAGGCATGGCAATTTTGAGTATTTCGCTGGGCTGAATCACCATGCCCACATTCAACCAGCGGCGCGCGCCTTTTTTGGTCAAGCCAAACAAGGCCACGGCAATGAGCAAGGCCACGCCCACGGTATACAGCGGCACCGCAAAGGTCATCAAGCGCTGGGGCGGTATTTGTGCCACCAAGACCATGATCACAAAAGCCAATGACAGGTTGCGCACGTGGTCCCAAAAGCGGGCACCGTTGGCAAAGCCCGAAGAATACATGGTGATCAGGCCGGCCAAGGACAGCGCCATCACCGCCAAGGCCAACTGGCTGTCGTAGCCCCGAAAGACATGCGCCAAGCGGTGCAAGAGGTGGGGCTTTTCGATCACGGTGGGCATGGCATGCGATTATCGGTCATGGCCATCACCCATTTGCTTTATTTGCACGGCTTTCGATCCTCGCCGCTGTCGGCCAAAGCCCAGCGCTTGGCCGCTTGGATGCAGCAGCACCAACCCAGCGTGACCTGGTGGTGCCCGCAACTGCCCGCGTCGCCCCAAGCGGCGTCGGCCCTCATCACCGAAGGCCTGCGCGACTGGCCCAGGGGGAACATGGCGGTGGTCGGCTCCTCCCTGGGCGGCTTTTATGCCACCTGGGTGGGGGCCCGCTGGGGCTGCAAAACCGTGCTGCTCAACCCCGCGGTCGACCCCGCGCGCGATCTGGCCGCCCACATTGGGCTGCACCCCCAATGGCACCAGCCCGAAGAAACGGTTTTCTTCCAAGCCCATTTTGTCGATGAATTGCGCGATTTGTATGTGGGCGGCACACGCCCAGGCAACACCACCCCCGCGCCAGCGGCCCGCGCAGCGCCACTGGCTGACCCCAGCCAGGTGCTGGCCATCGTGGCCCAAGGCGACGAGGTACTCGACTGGCGCGAAATGGTGGCCCGCTACCCCCAGGCCACACTTCGCCTGATCCCCGGATCGGACCATGGTCTGAGCGATTTTGATGCGCATTGGCCCAGCTTGACCGCCTACCTGGGCTGGGGCAGCGCCATGCCCTGAAGCGGGCGGTGCCATGGGCGCATGGGACAATCTGCGCATGTATGCACTGTTTGAAGATGCCGGAAAATTTCTGACCGGTCGAATCCTGTCCGAGGCCGAGGCTTCCGCCCAAGTGGAGTTGGAAACGGGCAAGCGCGTCAAAGTCAAGTCGGTCCAGGTGCTGATCAAGTTTGACCAGCCCAACCCCGCCGATTTGATGCGCGAGGCCGACGCCTTGGCCCA
>CAMDJU010000033.1 GCA_945900695.1 Bordetella parapertussis
GGGTAAGTTGACTTCTTTGCCTTACTCGATGGAAATCAATGACAGCATTGCTTGGCGACGTGGCCAAGAAGCCGATGCCTTTGCCCAAAAAATGATCGATGAATTTGAGGTTCTCTACGAGGAGGGCGCAGTGCATGGGCGCGTGATGAACGTGGCCGTTCATCCTTTCATCATGGGCCAGCCTCACCGCATCGGGTCGTTGGCCAAGGCACTTGAATACATTCGAAGTCATCAGGGCGTGTGGTGCGCCACGGGCTCACAAATCGTCGAATGTTATCGACAAAAAAACTGAAAGATTTTCCATGAACGCCCCGAAAGACTACATCCGCGATTTCATGAGTGAACCCATCATTAACGCCCATGGCGCCGCCTTGGTCATCATTGACATGCAATATGCAACGGGTTCCAGGCAAGGTGCGCTAGGACGTACTTTAAAAGCGCAAGGCTCCAGCGTGGGCGACTACCGATTTGCGCGCATTGAGCAATCAGTGCTGCCACGCACCCTTGAACTGCGTGCGCATTTTCATCGGCTAGGTCAACCTGTGATTCATGTGACCTTGGGCGCTGCATTGCCTGAAGCCAGTGATGCCCCGCGTCACATGCAAAAACTGCTGGCCAGTTGCAACAACTATGTCGGCAGCCCTGATCATGCCATTTTGGATGAGCTTAAGCCCGTGGCGGGGGAGCATGTGGTTCGCAAAACCACCGTGGGGGCATTTGCTTCAACGTCCATTGACAGTTTGCTTCGATCTTTGAAAATCGATCAAATTTACATGGCAGGTGTGTCGACCAACATGTGTGTTGAAAGCACGGCGCGTGAAGCGGCAGATCGAGGCTATCAAGTCACTTTGGTGGAAGACGCGTGCGGCACCACGTTTGAAGAGTTGCACCAAGTCACGATGCGTAATTTTCAAAGATTGTTTGGGCGGGTCACCTCGGCAGCGCAGGCCGTCGCAGAATTGAAGGTGTCTGCATGACAAATCCTCAGAAAAAAATATTGGTGGTGGTGCCCTTTGCCATGTCGCCAGAAAATTTAGCCTTGCGCCAAGCGCAACTCAAAGGCATTGATTTATCCCCCGATCTGGTCTTTGAATTTCGCACCGTCAAAGCGGGACCGGTGAACTATTCGAGTCATCATGATTTTGTGTTGGCCGACGCAGCTAACTTTGAGACAGGCTGTCGAGCGCAGGATGAAGGCTTTGCCGCTGTGTGCATCGACACCATGAGCGACTCGGGGGTGGCAGCATTGCGCTCAGTGCTCGATATTCCCGTATTTGGCCCCGGCAAAGTGTCGATGTTGGCAGCCTTGATGTTGGGCGATCGATTCTCTGTGTTGACCATGGCCAATCGCTGGAAGCCGCTGTACAAAAAAGCCTTGGATGAGTTGGGATTGCATCACAAATGTGCCTCTGTGCGCTCCATTGAAATGTCCACCGACAACCAATCATTGTTGTCTGGCAAAGAAGAGGACGTCTTTCCTTTGTTAGAAAAAGCAGCCTATGAAGCCATTGATAAGGATGGTGCTGAAGTTTTGATTTTGGGCTCGACCACCATGCACCAGTCGCATGTTTATTTGAGCCAACGTTTGCCAGTACCGGTCATTAATCCAGGCCCCCTGAGTTACAAAATGGCCGAAGCTGCATTGGGATTGGGTTTGGCGCAAAGTCGCAAGGCCTATCCGCGACCCATGCACCCCCGACTGGACATGTTGCAAGACATGATGAGTGCTGCACAGCAGTCCGTGAATCGGGCTTGAAATTTTTCAGTTTACAAAACATGGGGGAGTCAGATCTTGCCTAAATTATTGAGTGCATCGCAAGTTGAAGCTTATGCGCGTGATGGGTATGTGTCGCCCATTGATGTATTGAGCTCCGAAGAGGTGAGAGCCTTCCGCGATGATTTGGAAGACTGGGAAAAACAACGCGGTCAAACCATTGATTTTCCTGAAAAGTCAAAAAGCTATCTCTTGTTCAATTGGGCGGATCAGTTGGTCCATCACCCGCGAATTTTGGATGCTGTCGAAGACGTCATTGGGTCTGATATTTTGGTGTATCACTCCACACTGTTTTTGAAAGAAGCCAACACGCCGGCTTATGTACGCTGGCACCAAGACAGTACGTATTTTTATTTGTCGCCGCATTTGCATGTGACGGCTTGGGTGGCTTTGAGCGATGCCAGTATCGCTGCCGGTTGCATGCAAGTTTTGCCTGGCAGTCATCAGTGGGGTGCGTTTGAGCACGATGACAAACCTGAGCCCATGAACATGATTCGCCGCGGGCAAGGCATCAGCGACCGATTTGATGATGTAAAAGGCGCCTTCATTCCTGTGGGCCCTGGCCAGATGTCGCTGCATCACACCGACCTGGTGCATGCGTCGGGTGCGAATGAAACCAACGACCGTCGTCTGGGATTTGCCATCAGCTACATCCCTGCACACGTGAAGCCGATTGGTTCGGTGAAGCCTTCCGCTTTGTGCGTGCGGGGGCGCAGCCACGGACATTTTCTGGAAGAGCAACGCATGCAACATGCTTTGTCGGTGGAGTCCTTCAAGGCCCATGCCGATGCTTTGTCACACTTCCGTGCTTTGCAAGATGCAGGATTTAAGGAGGCAGTATGAGTTCAATCAGGCTAGACCAAGCGCAACTTGTGGCCGTGGCCGAGCGCTATTTTTCAGCAGTTGACCGCAAAGATGTTGAAGGTACGCTGACTTTCTTTGCACCCCAAGCGCAATTTGCCATACCCAATCATGGTATTTTTTACGAGGGCCGTGAGGTTGAAATACGCGGCATGTATGAGCGGCTGAATGAGCGCTATGCCAAAGTCTGGCATGGCAATTTCACGCACACGGTGGACGTGACCGCTCAGCGCATTGCCAGTCGCTTTCGCGTCGAAAACATCACGCACGAAGGCGAAAAATTGGTCAAAAATAATTGCAACTTTTTTGAATTGAAAGATGGCATGTTTACCGCAGTCTATGTTTACATGGCCGGTGATAATTCGTTGCGCTAAATTGACTGAAGCTTCAGCCGCATTTGACGCAAGGGCTCATTGCGCTGGATGAGCCAGTAATTCAGACCACGCCTGAAGCGGTGTTTTCAAGTTGGCCAAATCTAAAGTGGCCTGCAAAAGCTTTTCGCAGTGCGAAAGGGGCCAGACACGCCCTGTGAGTCCCATGAATTTATCGCGCAATTCAGCTCGGGTGTAGGGTGATGCATCGTCACCTCGATTGACGCCCGCTTCTCCTAAGATTTGGCTGCCATCTTTGAGATGAAGGGTGACCTTGGCAGGTCTTTCCATCGGAAGTCTGGCGCTCATCGCAGGGTCATGCGCCACCGTCACTTTTTGTGCCAAGGCCAATACGGCGGGGTTACGCACTTGGTCCCATGTGAAGCTTGCAAGAGCGCTCGAATGGTTGATCAATCTTGTGGCGACAGCAAAGGGCACTGAGAATTTGGCAGCCAAGGTGTTGGTGGGAGCAGGATCATTGAGCTCAGCCGCCAGATGATAAGTCACCACTTCAATGCGTTCGATGTCACTGACCTGAGGCAGTCTTTGCGCGGCTGCCATGAGATCAATGGCATCCAGCGTGCCATGGTTATAGCGGCAGCATGAATGCAATTTGAAGTAGTTGCGCATGAAGTGCCAGTCGTGTCCTAAGCCTTGCGTGACGGCTTCGGGCTGAAAACTTTCTGAGATGATTTTGCCCAGCAATGAAGAGGGGCCATCGCGTTCGCCATTGAAACCGCATTCGGCCAAGTTGAGTGCCAGCAAGCCATTTCGGTTGCTCATGCCTGCATACACATTGCGAACCAAGCCGCCTTCGAGCATGGTTTGCTTGGACGTGGCGGTGGTCAGTGATGCAGAAATATTGATGGTCTGGCGCATGTCATTGTCATCTAGGCCGGCAACTCGTCCGCAGGCTGCGGCGGCACCCAAGGTTCCCCAAGTGCCATGGGGGTGCATGGCACCTCGCAATTGGGATGCTGCGCCTAAACGCGAGCCCACTTCATAGCCCACCACAATGCCCGCTAGAAAACTTTCTGCGGTGGCTGTGCGTTCTTGACTGAGCGCCAAAGCAGCCGGAATGACATGAACCGCAGGATGGCCGCGAGAAAACCGGTTGCCTTCGTCCATCTCCAAAAATGTGCCGGATGTGCCATTGATGAAGGCGGCTGCTTCTGGCGTACTTTTTTGTCCCAAGCCAATGAGTAGTGCTGAATGGTGGGGCGTGCCCGCCGCTTGCCGCTTTGCAATGGCGCGCAATTCAGGTTCTGCTGAACCGGCCGCCATGGCTGCCACCGTATCGGCCAAGATCCAACCCACTTGGTCTTGCACTTGTGGCTCTAACTTTGAATAGTCAAGGCTTGATGCGAAATGGCTGAGCGTATCGAGGTAGTCCATGGCGTGTTCCTTGTACTTAGATTAAACCGTTGCGCTGCCAGCGCACTGGGCATAAATTTTTTGAGGGGTACTGAAAGTAATACCTTCAGTGTGGGTCAATTGCGTTAGCAATTCACGTAAATAACGAATGCGGCTGGGCATGCCCCAAACCCAGGGGTGAAGCCCTAGCCCCATGACAGCACTGCGTTGATGCGCTTGGCATTCATCGCGCATTTGCTGTGCAGCTTGAAAAATTTGTTGCGCATGTTGTGCGGGCTCTACAGGCCTGAACCATTGCCCTTGTACGTCGTCCCATTCGCTGGACAAAGGAATGGCCAGCAAACTTTTTTCAGAAGTGCCTGCCGGAGACATCCAGTAGGGCTGATCGTCATTGCCCCAATCGAGGGTGTAGCGAATGCCGGCATCGGCCAACAAACCTTGAGTGTGCGGTGATGTGCCCCAATCTTGGCTGAGCCAACCCTGAGTCACTTCGCCTGTGAAAGTTTGAAGAGCCGTGAGAGAACTGCTGATGTGATCTTGCTGCACCTCGAGGGGCATGTTGGAATGCATCAGTCGGGTGGCGGCCATGCCGTGACCCAACCATTGCGCTTGCGATAGCTTCAACGCTTCAAGCGCCTGCGGGACACGGGGTAGTACCAGACTGTTGGCGGCGACCACCACTTGGATGCCTGCCTCACGCAGAGTGTCTATGAGTCGAAAAATACCGATCCGCAAGCCATATTCACGTTGTGTCCAACTTCGGTAGTCGGGGTTGAAGCTTCCAAACTCACCTACAAATCTTGGATCACGCAGACTGTCTGAGGGCGCTTCAAAGTCCCAGTGTTCTAAATAAAGCACCACATAAACGTGCAAGCCCGGCGCTAAGAGAAAAGGCGTGCGGTGGGGCAGCGGGCTGTAGCTGTAATGCGAGTGGTCCATCGTGGTGCCAATAAAGCCTTCGTGGTGCAGTTTTGGGTCAAGCCCATGTTGCGAGAAAACGCGTCTGATTTTTTGAAAAGATTGGGAGTTGTCCGCTTGACTTTAAAAAAGGATTGTTGCACAGTGTGTTCAATTGTTCTATAAATAGAACAATTGAACTTAACCCCCAACTTCTTCATTGAGGAATTACCATGACGTCTGATGTCCGCGTATCCCGTCGTTTGATTTTGCAAGCTGGTGCAGCGACCACCGCTTTCGGCGCACCTGGCCTTTTGCTGGCGCAACCTGCGCCCATCAAGATTGGCTTGGTGCACCCTGTTAGTGGTGGACTGGCCTACAGCGGAGGCCAAGGCCGCCTTGGCTGCCAGATGGCCATCGATGAGATCAACGCGGCTGGCGGTATCAAGTCGATGGGTGGGGCCAAACTTGAGGCCGCCCTGGGCGATTCACAATCCCGCCCCGAGGTCGGCGTGTCCGAGGTGGAGCGCCTGCATCAGGCAGGTGTGGCGGCTTATGTGGGCTGCTTCTCCAGCGCAATTGCACTCCCGGCCACACAGGCCGCAGCCAAGTACAACACCCCTTTCATGATTGACGTTGGCGTCTCCGACCAAATCGTTAGGCGCGGGCTCAAGAATGTGTTCAGGTTGGCGCCTGGCTTTGGCAAGTGCGTGGACGATGCCATTGTGGGCTTGGGCGAAGTTAACAAGGCCGCAGGCGGTGTGGCCAAGACCGCGGTTTTGGTGCACGAGGAGTCGGAGTTCGGTACGGGTACGGCCAAGCTGCTTGCCGACCGCCTTCCTGGCATCAATGTGCAGGTGGCAGAGGTCATCAAACACGCCAACCCAACTCGCGATTTCTCCAACGTGGCTTTGCGTATCAAGGGCATAAAGCCAGATCTGGTGATCATGAGCAACTACCAAAATGAGTACGTTTTGTTGGCGCGCACCCTGCATCAGCAGCGCGTTGATGTGGCGGCGATGTTCAGTGTGCTGGGTGGTGGATTCAACTTCAAGCTCGTCAGTGAGCAGCCTGACATCGCTCAGAACATGATGGACTTCAACCATTGGTACAACCCGAACAATCCTAAGGCCATGGCCATGCGCAAGGCGGTGGAGGCAAAGGGTGGGTTGTTTACCTTCGAGGTTTACTGTGGCTACAACTCCGTGAAGTGTTACGCTGATGCGCTGGAGCGCGCTAGGTCGGCTGACAAGGAAAGAGTGATTGCCGCTCTCGAGGCCAGCGCCTGGTCCGACCACTTCATGCCCTATGGCCCCACAAAGTTCGTCGACGGTCAAAACTCAGGGGGTCGTGCGGCAATGCTGCAGGCCACCAGGACCGACATCAATGTGGTTTGGCCCAATGAATTTTCAGCGGTGAAGCCCGTCTTCCCGCGTCCTAAATTCGGCTGATGCGGGGTCTTCGGCCAAACATTTGCTAAGTACTAACTCAGCATTTGTTGCCGGATTGAACGGCTTCTAAATTTATTAGATTTCTAACGGAGATTTCAACTTGACTGCCATTTGCAGTCAGGTTGAATTTCTTGTGTGAATTTATATTGCAGTTTGACGATATCTTCATTGACCTCATTTTAAGGAATTCGTTTTGGACCTGACCATTATCGGAGCAGCGGTCATCAATGGCATTCTCATGGGGGGTATCTATACCCTCGTCGCGTCTGGGCTTACATTGATTTATGGTGTTTTACACATCATTAATTTTGCCCACGGTAGCATGTTGATGGTGGCTATGTTTGGTGTTTTTTATTTGGTGACGAAACTGGGTGTTGATCCCTATCTTTCCTTGATTGTCACGATGCCTTCCATGTTTGTCATGGGCTATGTGCTTTACAAATATTTCATCGGCAAATTGTCTTACGGCAAAGATGAAAACATTCTGCTCATTACGCTGGGTTTGTCCATCGTCATTGAAAACCTGGCACTCATGTTTTTCTCGGGCGATTCACAGACCATCTCGATGTCATACAGCGACAAGATGTTTGAAGTTGGACCCTTGTTAATAGGGTTGCCCAAGGTCATCTCGTTTGTTGCGGCCATGGTGATGTGTGCCTTGCTGGGTATTTTTATCACGCGAACAGACACGGGTCGCGCCATTCGCGCAGTGGCCAAAGAACGCATGGGTGCTCGTTTGGTGGGCATTGATGTTGACAAGGTCTTTGCCATTTCGTTTGGCTTAGGCATGGCCACGTTGGGCGCTGCAGCCTCTCTCCTCATGCCCATTTTTTATGTCTCACCCACCACAGGCCATGTGTTTGTGATGGTCGCTTTCACGGTGGTGGTGCTGGGCGGTATGGGCAGCTTCTTGGGGGCTGTTGTAGGCGGTTTGATTGTCGGCTTGACTGAATCTTTTGGTGGCCTTTACTTGGGTGAAAGCCTTGGACAAATTGGCATCTCTCTCATCTTCATTCTGATTCTGTTGTTCCGCCCTTCCGGCCTTTTTGGAGACAAGCGATGATCTTCAATCGTTCACCGTGGGCCCTTCACGCCGTGTTGTTGGCTGCCTCAATTATCTTTCCGTTTGTCTCTGACTCAGCCTTTGTCATCAACTTTGGTGTGCTGGCCCTTTTCTACGCTTTCATTGGCCAGTCATGGAACATTGCAGGCGGCTTTGCGGGCCAGCTTTCGTTTGGGCATGTGGCCTTCTTTGGGGTGGGCGCTTATGCCTCCACCATTGTGCAAATGCGTTTTGGTTTTAACCCCTGGTGGGGTTTGCCGGCCTCTGCTTTGGCGGGTGCTGCGGCTGGGTGGTTCATTGCGGTGCTGTCGTTCAGAGCAGGCTTGAAAGGGTCCTACTTTGCACTGATCACGTTGGCTTTTGCTGAAGTGTTCCGTATCGTCGCCAACTCAGTCGATATCACCGGGGGCGGTTTGGGCATGCTGATTCCCATGAAGCAAACATCCGCCAATTTCCAGTTTGGGGATCGACGCGTTTTCTACTTCATCATTTTGACCTTGACGGTGATCTCGGTGGCGATTGCGTTGTGGCTCAAGGCATCGCGTTTTGGTGCCAGACTGGCTGCCATTCGCGAAAACGAAGATTCAGCGCGCGCATTGGGCATCAATACCTTCGTTGAGAAAATCAAAATCATGGCCATCTCTGGTGCCATCGCTGGGGTGGGTGGTTGTTTCTTTGCGCAATACTTTTTGTATATCGATCCCACCATTGTGTTTGGTGTCGACAAGTCGGTCGAGATGTTGTTGGTCAGCATGATCGGTGGCGCTGGCACTGTCTATGGTCCTCTCATTGGCGCGGTGTTGCTTGCCTTGGTCAGTGAGGTCACTCGCTCTATGTTCAGTATCCAAGGTTTGTCTCTGGTGCTCTACGGTACCTTGTTGGTCATCATCATTGCTTTCTTGCCCAATGGCCTGGTTGAGTTGTTCAAGGGCAGGGAACAAAAAAAGGCTGGCCGCTTGGCATCTGCTGCCAAGAAAGGAGACGTCTGATGCTCAAAGTAAAAGCTTTAACCAAGATATTTGGTGGATTGCGCGCCGTTGACAACGCTTCCCTTGAAGTAGGTGCGGGTCAAATTGTTTCTCTGATTGGTCCCAATGGCGCAGGTAAAACAACTTTGTTTGCGTCCATTGCGGGCTTCTACAAAATCGATGAAGGTCAAGTTGAATTGCTGGGCCAAAACATTGTAGGTATGGCGGTGCACGATATTGCGCGTCTGGGCATGGTTCGCACCTTCCAAATCACGCAACCCTTTGCCAAGCTATCGGTCCTTGAAAACATTGCTGTCGGTGCTTTTCAGCAATTTGCTGGCAAGAAAGAGGCGCATGCCCATGCGCGCTTGATTGCCGACAAAGTAGGCATGTCGGGCATGCTCGATCAGCCTGCATCCGATCTCACGGTGGCAGGGCGCAAGCGTCTGGAGTTAGCCCGCGCATTGGCCACAGGGCCCAAGCTTTTGTTGCTTGACGAAGTGATGGCCGGCTTGAACCCCCAAGAAATTGTTGAAATCATTGACCTCATTCGCAGCATTCGCGATTCTGGCGTCACTATTTTGTTGATCGAGCATGTCATGCATGCCGTGATGAGTTTGTCGGAATACATTTATGTGTTGTCTTACGGCAAGATCATTGCAGAGGGTAAACCACAAGAGGTGGTGAACAACCGCGAAGTGATTGAGGCCTACCTGGGCCGCGGTGCTGCAGATCAAATGCCAGCTCAAGCGCAAGGAGTAGCGCATGCTTGAAATTCGTGATCTGCACGCGGGCTATGGCCAAATCGAAATTTTGCGTGGCATCAATTTGGCGGTGGGCGCTGGCGAAATTGTGGCAGTGCTTGGCAGCAATGGCGTTGGCAAGTCTACGCTCAACAACAATATTTCTGCACTTTACAAACCCTTCAGTGGTTCGATCCGTTTTCAGGGCGAAGAAATCACGGGCATGAACTCGTCTGAGGTGGTGCAAAGAGGATTGATTCATGTGCCGGAAGGCCGAAGAATTTTTCCAAATATGAATGTCCGTGAAAACTTAGAGCTTGGAAGCCAAGCTCGCGGCACGGCCAATCGTGCAAAAAATTTAGAACGGGTGGTCGAAATTTTTCCTCGACTGAAAGAGCGTTTTTCACAACTGGCAGGCACATTGTCGGGTGGTGAGCAGCAGATGCTAGCCATTGGCCGCGGCCTCATGTCTGAGCCCGCGTTGCTCATCATGGATGAGCCCTCCTTGGGCCTGTCGCCCTTGTTGGTGGAGCAAATGTTTGAGTTGATTGCCAAGATCAACAAAGAGGGCATGCCCATTTTATTGATGGAGCAAAATGCGGTGCAAACCTTGGCCATTGCGCACCGTGCCTACATCATCGAAAACGGTGTGGTGGCCATGCAAGGCACCGCTGCAGAAATGGCGCGCGATCCTGAGTTGCGTAAAAACTATTTAGGTCTTTAAGCCATGCCCAACACTGCCATGGAATTATCAGGGCGTCACGCGCTGGTGACCGGCGCAGGTTCGGGTATCGGCTTGGCCACGGCTTGTACACTTGCGCGCCATGGTGCCAAGGTGGCGGCAGTGGTGCAAACTCAAAATCAAGTGCAGGTGCTTCAACGGGTATTGCCGCAAGCGGTGGTGTTTGTGCAAGACTTGCTTGACGATGAAGCCTGCGCTGAACTGCCCGAAAAAGCTGCTCAAGCTTTAGGCGGTCTCGATGCTTTGGCATGTTGTGCCGGCCTATTTTTCAAAAAACTCTCGGATGAAATCACGCTGGATGAATGGCGCCAAACCTTGGCCCTGAATTTGGATGCCACCTTTGTCTTAACGCGTGCAGCCATTGCTCAGATGCGCAAGGCAAGACACGGTGATGCCAGTGTGGTCGTGATCAGCAGTCAAATTGGCCTCGTGGGACATGCGCGCGGTGCTGCCTATGCGGCGTCCAAGGCGGGCTTGAACGGCATGGTCAAATCATTGGCTTTGGAATGGGCGCAAGAAGGTGTTCGCATCAACGCTGTGGGTCCCGGACCCGTTGCAACACCCATGGTGGCACCCACCATGGCCGACCCGGTTGCGCTGGCAGCCATGCAAGCCAGCATTCCGATGGCGCGCCTAGGGCAGCCCGAAGAGATTGGCGAGGTGGTGAGTTTTTTATTGTCGCAAAGAGCTTCCTTCATCACGGGACAAATTCTTTGTGTGGATGGTGGCTTTACTGCCCGATGAATCAATGTCCCAAGAAGCTTTGCCACTCACCGATTTGGCCAACGTGATCCGCAGCAAGAATGCAGGACCGCTGTGTTTTACCGTCGACTTATTTTTTAGCAATGCCCAAGCCTATGCGCGAGCGGCTCAAAGTGAAGCGCTTCAAATCAATTCAGTCGCAGCCTGCTACGGGCTGATGGCTTCACAGGTTCGGCGTTTTGAATTGCCGCATATTTTTGCCATTAAGTTATCGATGCCGCGCACGGTGTGCGCTGGTAATCCTGGTGATGGCGATTTGTATGGCGCACAGCAACATGCGCCCTTGTTGTCATTGATGCTTTAAACCCATGACACATCCAACAACCGCCACCGCAGTATCTCGCTTGTTGGACGGCCATCGGATGGGACAGGAAAGACTTCGTGTTTTGTCCGCGTCTGGTCAATTGGGTTTTGGCATTGTTCAAGAGTCTTTTGAGCGAGGTCTTGAAAGAAAACCACACTTCATTGGTTGCGACATGGGATCGATCGATCCAGGCCCGTTTTATTTGGGGTCAGGTCAAATGGCTGCCCCTCGCGATATGGTTCGGCGTGATCTTGAAATGGTTTTGAAAGCGGCCAGGCAACTGGATGTGCCCTTGATAATTGGCAGTGCAGGCACTGCAGGGGCCAAACCACACCTTGAACAGACTCTGTCTTTGTTGAAAGAAGTGGCTGATGCAAACGGTTTGTCTTTCAGCGTCGCCATTGTGTTGAGCGATGTACCTCGCAACTTGCTGATAAAGGCCATTCAACACGGCCGATTGAAATCCTTGGATGAAAGCGGTGCCTCACTGAATCTTCCCCTGCCGAATGAAGAACAAGTGTTGTCGGCAGGCCACATCGTGGCGCAATGCGGCACACACACTTTGATGAAGGCGCTTGCACAAAAACCGGATGTGCTCATTGCGGGGCGGTCTTGTGACACGGCCATCTTTGCAGCCTTGCCGCAAATGCTGGGCTACGACGCCGCCTTGTCTTTGCACATGGCCAAAATCATTGAGTGCACCTCCTTGTGTTGCACGCCTGGTGGCCGCGATGCCATCTTGGCGGAGTTGGGTGAATTTGATTTCATTTTGGAAAGCATGAACCCGGCGGCCCATGCCACGCCTGCTTCAGTGGCAGCGCATGCACTATACGAGCAAGCTAATCCCTGGATCGTTGAAGAGCCGGAAGGCACATTGCACTTAAAGCAGGCCACCTACCTTGCACTCGATTCACATCGCACCCAGGTTTCTGGCGCCCAATTTGTGCCGCGCTTGTCGCCCACTTTAAAAGTAGAGGGTGCTTCGCATGCAGGTGCTAGGGCGGTTTTATTGGCGGGGGTGGCCGACCCCACCATGATCAGCATCATGCCGAGCGCATTACAGGAAGTCAGTGAGCGTGTTCGAAAGTTGGTGCCGGGTGAGTGGACCATGGTGCCGCATCTCTATGGTCAAGGTGCAGTTCGCGAACTTGCGCAAGCCAAGCGAAGCCTTCACGAAATAGGTCTTGTGATTGAATTTTTGGCGCCTCATGCCGCTTTGGCGAAAACTGCGGCGGCTGTCTTCAAACAAAACTTATTGCATTTTGGATTTCCCGGGCGCTTGACCACGGGGGGCAACTTGGCATTTGCTTTTACACCCAGCGAAATTGATGCCTGTGAGTGTTATCAGTTTGTGCTGTATCACTTGCTCGAGGGTGTGAGCCCCGAAGATGTTTTTCGGATTGAGCTGCATCAATGGAATTTTGACGAGGTGCCGGCATGACGCCTCGTTTGCCGCTGACCAAATATCACCAAATTTATTTGGTACTGCGAGAACAATTGTTAGAGGGACGCTTTGCCAAGTCCATGCCAGCAGAAATGGAATTGGCGAAACAATTCAGCGTGGGACGTGTCACGATTCGCCATGCCATGGAAAAGCTGGTGGCTGAGGGTTTGATTGTTCGCATTGCGGGTCGGGGTACTTTTCCAAAACCTGTGACCCATCCCGGCTTGAGTCTGGGAACCTCGGCGCTGACCCAGCCTACGAGGCTTACGGGTTTGATGGAGAACATCGTCAGTGCCAGCCGCGCGACCACGGTCAAGGTGCTCGACTGGCGAACCATTGACGCGCCTGAAGATGTGGCATTGGCACTTCAAGTGCCTCTGGGCGCGTCTGTTAAAAAAGCCATTCGATTGCGCAGTTCGCGCGAAGGCCCGCTGTCTTACATCATCACCTACGTACCCTTGCATTTGACGAAAGACATGGCGCGCCGCGACTTGGCCGCTAAGCCTATTTTGCAGTTGTTGAGTGAGGCGGGCGTGGAATTGGGGCGTGCGCAGCAAACGATTTCAGCACGCCAAGCCGATGCCCGGGTGGCCGAGGCTTTGGGCGTGACGATTGGCAGCGCATTGCTGTCTGTGCGACGTCGTGTTTTTGATGCAGATGATCGACCTGTGCAATGGCTAGAAGGCCTGTACCGGCCCGATCGTTACGAATATCAGTTGGAAGTGTCAAGCATCGGTGATGTCGATGCGCGCGTTTCAATGAGAGAGGAAAAGGCCAGAAATTGACATCAGGCAATCTTGATCCCAGAGGTTTGAAACATGCGTAAGCCTACCCATACACCTCAAACACTTGCGCAAAAACTGATTGCCAAGGCTGCTGGTCGATCGCATGTGGCGGTGGGTGACATTGTGAACTGCCAAGTTGATTTGGCGATGTTTCATGACTCCTCTGGACCTCGCCGTCTTAAGCCAATGCTGGAAGAGCTGGGCGCTGAAATTTGGGACAAGTCCCGCGTGGTCTTGGTCATGGACCACTATGTGCCAGAACGTGATGACGATTCGCGACGCATTGTTCGCATTGCACGTGAATGGGCTGTTGAACAAAAATTACCGCATGTTTACGACAGCTTGGGCATTTGCCACGTCGTGCTGCCGCAAAAGGGACACCTCAAGCCCGGCATGTTTTGTGTGGGCGGCGATTCGCATTCACCCACAGGCGGCGCTTTAGGTACTTACATGTTTGGCGTGGGCAGTACTGAAATGTTGGGTGTGGTGGTCACTGGTCAACTGTGGGTTCGTGTGCCGCAAACCTTTTTAATGCGCTGGAACAACCGACTTCAAGCGGGCGTCACCGCCAAGGACATGATGCTGCACATGATTGGTCGATTTGGTATGAACGGCGGTGAGTATCAAGCTATTGAGTTTTGCGGCGAAGCGGTGAAGGCGCTGTCGATGCAAGAGCGCATGACGATGTCCAACATGAGTGCTGAGATGGGCTCCCAGGTCGGTTTGATTGAGCCCGATCAAGTCACGCGCGATTGGTTGGCCACCACGGGCGCAAAGGATGTGCAAATTGAAGGCTGGCATACCGATGAAGGTGCTGAGGCAGTAGCGTATGAATTTGACGCAGCCACCTTGGTGCCTCAAGTGGCAGCGCCGCACAGTCCGGCCAATACAAAGTCAGTGGTTGAATTTAAAAACACACCGATTCAAGTGGCCTACATTGGCGCATGCACCGGCGCTAAGTTAGAAGACTTGCGCGCAGCCGCCCAAGTGCTGAGAGGCCAACAATTGCCTGCGGGTGTTCGCTTGATGGTGGCACCTGCCAGTTTGCAAGATCAGGCGCAGGCTGAAAGCGAGGGTGTGATGCAGACCCTTCGTCAATCAGGCGCTGAGGTGCTGCCTACTTCTTGCGGTGCGTGTTCTGGTTATGGTGGCAGCATTCCCGATGGTGCCAATG
>CAMDJU010000034.1 GCA_945900695.1 Bordetella parapertussis
TGCCCAGTAGCGGCGGCAATCGGTGCAGGCACCCACGCGCGTGCCCCGGTGCGAGCCGGTCAGCATGGAGCCGGTGATGAGTTGGATGGCGGGCAATCCCGCGGAGGCAGCACCCATCAACTGCGCAGGTACGGTTTTGTCGCAACCACCAATCAGCACCACCGCGTCCATGGGCTGGGCGCGGATCAGTTCTTCGGTCTCCATGGCCATCATGTTGCGCAAATACATGCTGGTGGGTGCAGCAAAACTTTCATGGATGGACATGGTCGGGAAGTCCATTGGCAAACCACCGGCGAGCATCACCCCGCGTTTCACCGCTTCGATCAATTGGGGCGCATTGCCATGGCAAGGGTTGTAGGCGCTGCCGGTGTTGGCAATGCCAATCACCGGTCGGTCCAAGGCGCTGTCGGTGTATCCCGCCCCCTTGATGAAGGCTTTGCGCAAGAACAATGAAAAGCCTTTGTCGCCATAGGCGGTCAGGCCTTTGTGCAGGCCGGATTCGCCTGGTTGGAGGGGCTTTAATGGCTTGGAAGTGGTCATGGCTTGGCTTTGGTGGATGTCATGGGTGAGCAATGGTCTCACCCATAATAATCAGTCCATGGGCTGGCGGATTTGCTTGGCTGTACAGCAGCAGGCAGATCTGGACGTCAAAAAAGTTTCACATCGCAGACACAAGCTTGTCATGCGGCAATTAGACACTGCGCTGCATACAACAAATGGAGCGTTCATGTCTGTCGGGTCTGTAGAGCTCACACACACCATTACACCCGCTTGGGGGCCAGGAGATCCTGTCACCCATCGGGGTCAACAACCCGCCGCCCCAACCCCCGCCGCCCCCGCTCATGCCAAGGTCACCATTCAATGGGCCCGGCATTTGGATGAGGTGCGCGAAGCACAACGACTTCGCTTTCAGGTGTTTGCCAACGAGTGGGGAGCCCACATCGACAGCGCCTTGCCCGGGTACGACATCGACGTCTTTGATGACTATTGCGAACACCTGCTGGTGCGCGCTGGCGTTGACGGGCCGGTGGTGGGCACCTACCGGGTGCTGGTGCCCACACAAGCCGCGCGCATGGGCGGCACCTATACCGACACCGAGTTTGACTTGGTGCGATTGCGCAGTTTGCGCCCAGGCATGGTGGAGTTTGGTCGCAGCTGTGTTCATCCAGAGCATCGCCAAGGCCCTGTGATCATGGCCTTGTGGGGCGCGTTGATCGCGTTCATGCAGCAAAACCATTTTGAAACCATGCTGGGCTGCGCCAGCATCCCCATGTTGCACAGCGGCGTGGTCAACACCCAGGTGGCGGCCAGTTTGTGGGCGCAATTAAAGGCCTCGCATCTGGCCCCGATTGAATACCGCGTCAGCCCACGCTTTGCCTTGCCCTTGCAAGAAGCCCAGGCCGATTTGGCGGTCGAACCCCCCCCATTGATTCGCGGATACCTCCGTTTGGGGGCGAAATTATTGGGCCCACCGGCCTGGGATCAGGACTTCAACAGTGCTGATTTGCCCATGATGTTGTGGCTCAAAGACATCCCCGAAAAATACCGTCGCCACTTTTTGAGAACCTGATGCATTACCGCGCCGTATTCATCTCTGACATCCACTTGGGAACGGCAGGTTGCCAAGCACATGCCCTGTTGGACTTTTTGAAGTCGCATGAAAGCGACTACCTCTACCTGATCGGCGACATCGTCGACGGCTGGCAACTCAGGCGCAATTGGTACTGGCCACAGGCCCACAACGACGTGGTTCAAAAGCTATTGCGCCGGGTGCGCAAAGGCTGCCATGTGCTGTACATACCGGGCAACCATGACGAGTTTGCGCGTGAGTTCACCGACCAGCACTTTGGCGGCATCGAGGTGATGGAAGAGGGCTCGCACACCTTGCTCGATGGCAGAAAACTGTGGCTCACCCATGGGGACTATTTCGATGCGGTGGTGCAATATGCCAAATGGCTGGCCTATGTGGGCGATTATTTGTACGAGTTCACATTGCGCATGAATCGGCACTTCAACCGAGTGCGGGCCAAGTTGGGCATGCGGTACTGGTCGTTGTCGGCATTTTTAAAGCACAAGGTCAAAAAGGCTTTGAGCTATGTCTCAGATTTTGAAAAAGCCGTTGCCCACGAAGCCGCTCGGCGTGGCTACCAGGGCGTGGTTTGCGGCCACATCCATAAAGCGGAAATGCGCGTCATCGACGGCATTTTGTATTGCAACGATGGCGACTGGGTCGAGAGCCGCACGGCCCTGGTGGAGCACATGGACGGGCGTTTGGAATTGATCTACTGGGATCAGTTGATGGACAAAACCTTCGTCCACGCCTCTGCCCTGCAGACGGCGTGAGGCCATTGCGCAACCCATGAGCCCGGGCTTTCATCGCTTGATGGGGGCCCAAGGTCTGGCCGGTTTGGCCGACAACGCCTTGCTGCTGGTGGTGATTGCCATGCTCATTGAGCAGTCCAAAGCAGCCCACTGGATCCCTTTGTTGAAGCTGGGTTTTACCCTGTCGTATGTGGTGCTGGGGCCATGGGTCGGGCGTTTGGCCGATGCCTGGCACAAACCCCGGGTCATGCAGTGGGCCAACGCCCTCAAGTTGATGGCGGTCTTGTCTATCTTGCTGGGGCTGGATGTGATGCTGGCCTATGTGTGGGTGGGCTTGGGTGCGGCCTTTTACTCACCCGCCAAATATGGCTGGATCACCGAGGTCGAGCCGCCACACCGGCTGGTCAATGCCAACGCCTGGATTGAAGTCAGCACGGTGAGTGCGGCGGTTTTTGGTGTGGCTTTGGGCGGCCTGCTGATCAGCGATACCTGGACCCATACGCAGCTGGCCCAAACCATCCACGCCTGGGCGTGGTGGGACAGCCGTTTTGGCGCTTCAGTGGTATTGATTTTTTGCTTGTATGTGGCGGTGGCCTGGATACAGCGCGGCATCCCGCACAGTGGCGTGCCTTGTCTGTCGCGGGGTTGGCACTTGGGTCAGGTGTGGCGCGACTTTTGGATCGATCAAAAAACCTTGTGGACCGACCCCCTGGGCCAAGTCAGTTTGGCCGTGACCACTTTGTTTTGGGGGGTGGGTGCGACCATGCAATTGCTGGTGCTGCTGTGGTGCCAGCAGGTCTTGGGTTTGGGTTTGGACCAGGGCGCTTATTTGCAAGCGTGTACCGCCGTGGGGGTGGTGCTGGGCGCTTGGCTGGCGGGGCGTTGGGTCCCTTTGCACCAGGCCACGCGTGTGCTGGGCTTGGGCGTGGTGTTGGGCCTGTTGTTGCCGATCATGAACGCAGTCCATTCTTGGCCTTTTGCGTTGGGTGTGATGCTGTTCGTCGGGGTCATCAGCGGTTTGTTTGTGGTGCCGATGAACGCTTTGTTGCAACACCGAGGCGTGCGCTTGCTCAGCGCAGGACGCTCCATCGCGGTGCAAAACGTGAATGAAAATGCCAGCACCGTGACGATGATGGGTGTTTACAGCGGCTTGTTGTACTTGCAATGCCCGTTTGAAACCATCACCTGGATATTGGGTGGATTCATTGCCATCTGCATGGCCTTGGTTTGTGGGCTGCACGCACGCCGATCGCGTGCGTGCGCCCTTTGAACTTCACGGCCTCAGCTGGCGGCCAAGCTGGGTGACGCGGGCTCGCTTGTCGGTTGTGGCTGAGACACGCGGCCAATGCCGTGGTAGGTGAAAGACTCTTGCTCCATGCGCTGCGGATCAAACAAATTGCGGCCATCAAAGATCAGCGCTTGCGCCAGTCGGCTGCGCAGTTGTTGGAAATTGGGGCTGCGATAGGCTTTCCATTCGGTCATGATGAGCAAGGCTTGCGCGCCATCGGCCACGTCCATGGGGTCGTCATGAAAGCTCAATTGGTCCCACAGTTCGGGCACATCCATCAAGTCCTCTTGCAAGGCCAACTGCCCGCTCTCCATGGCCACGGGGTCGTGCACCTGCACCCGCGCACCGGCGCGCAGCAAACCGCTGATCACGGTGCGGCTGGGGGCCTCGCGCATGTCGTCGGTTTCGGGTTTGAAGGCCAATCCCCAGACGCCAAAACTCATGCCGCTCAAATTGTCGCCAAAGTGGGCCAGCACCTTGTCCAAAATGCGGTGTTTTTGGCGCTGATTGACGTGCTCCACCGCGCTCAAAATTTGCATGGCAATGCCTTGTTCAATGCCGGTGCGGTGCAGTGCTTTCACATCTTTGGGAAAGCAAGAGCCACCGTAGCCCGTGCCCGCATACAAAAAGCTGTAGCCAATGCGGGGGTCAGAGCCCATGCCTTGGCGCACAGACTCAATGTCCACGTTCAAGCGTTCGCTCAAATTGGCCAACTCGTTCATGAAAGAGATGCGGGTGGCCAACATGGCGTTGGCGGCGTATTTGGTCAATTCAGCCGAGCGCTGGGTCATCACCAAGGTGCGTTCGTGGTGGCGGTTGAAGGGCGCGTAGAGGTTGCGCATTTGGCCCAGCGCCCATTGGCCCGATTCATCGCTGGACACGCCGAGCACGATGCGGTCAGGGCGCATGAAGTCTTCGACCGCCGCACCTTCTTTTAAAAACTCGGGGTTGGAGACCACGGCACAACGCAGGCGTGTATTGCCTTTTGAAGCGTCGCTGCCCGCCAAGTCAATGCCACGTTGCTGCAACTCGCTGGCAATGGCGGCTTGCACCCGCTCGGCTGTGCCCACGGGAACGGTGGATTTATTCACCACCACTTTGTCGCTGCGCATCCATCGGCCAATGTCGCTGGCCGCTTTCAAGGCGTAGGACAGATCGGCGCTGCCGTCATCTTGGGGCGGTGTGCCCACGGCAATGAAGATCACATCACCATGGCAAATCGCTAGGGCCGTGTCGGTGGTGAACTGCAAGCGGCCTTGTTTCAGGTTGCGCACCACCAAATCATCCAGGCCGGGTTCGTAAATCGGCACCACGCCGCTGTTGAGGCTGCGGATTTTGTCCGCCGCCAAGTCCAAGCACACCACATCGTTGCCCAACTCAGCCAGGCAAGTCCCGGTGACCAGACCCACATACCCACTGCCAATGATGGTGATTTGCATTTACCACTCCTGTAAAACATCGATCAAAACGATGTCTTGAGTCTCGGGAAAATGCGTTAAAAATATGTGAAGCTTTTAAGAACTTATCGTGACGGTCGGGCGTTCGGAGTGGGTCAAGGGCTGGGTGGGTAGGTCATCAAGGGTTGGCCCATTTTCAAAGGGCTGCCGGTGTCTAAGCCCGGGAAAAGCGCAAATCCTTTGGGCGCAAAGACCAAAATGGTCGAGCCGTGTTGAAACCAACCCATCTCTTGGCCTTTTTCAACGTCGTGAACTGAGTCAAAACGGTGCGGTCCCTTGTAACGGGTGTGCAATACAGTATCGATGGCGTGCAATCGGATGCTGGCCACCAAGATGGCAGCCACCGGCACCAAGGCAATCGGGTGGTGGTCGGCGGTGGTCATGTGCAATACCGCGCGCTCGTTTTTGCAAAACAACTTCTCCACCCGCTGCAGCGCAATCGGATTGACGTTCCAGGTGTCGCCGTTCAGGTAGTCGACACGGTGCAATCGTCCGTCAAACGGGGCGTGAAAGCGGTGGTACATGGCCGAGGTGATGCGGATGGTCGCGTACACCCCATCGTGCCAGGGACTGGCCGCCGCTGCGTCGCCAAACAAGTCTTGCAGCGCGTAAGGGAAACCTTTGGCCTGAAAAACCTGCCCGGCTTTGACCTCGCCACAACTGCCCAAGATGCCATCGCAGGGGCTGGTCAAGATGTTCTCGCGCATGTCCACGGGCCGGGCCCCGTCTTTGAGTTCGCGGATGAAAAACTCATGCAAGCTGCTGAATTGGCGTTCGCGTGCTTCGCTCAGATCGATGTCCGTGAACAAGCGCCATATGTATATGGATGCACGGCAAATCCATGGGTGTTTGATTTGGCTGAACCAGCCCATGAAATGGGTCAAGGCCAAGCGGGGAATTCGGTTGGTCAGTAAAAAGTTCAAATCTTCTTGGGCGCCCAAGCCCCGCAACCAGTGTCGAACCGTCATCATTGTTTCATCCTAATGAAATACAAAAGAAGCTTCTGAAAGGGAAGCACATGTTTGAAGAAAATGGTTTGTCGTCATGGGTCATCTTGGCCTGTGCCTTGGCTGCGTTGTACTGGGGCCCCATGCTGTGGCAGCGTTTGCAGCTGTCGTTGGCCAAGCATCCGTCGATGGCAGGTCACTTGCGTTGGGCCAAGCGTTTGGCCAACTGGGCACCGGCCTATGACTACCCGGGCGAGCAATGGTTTCGGGTGGATCACGCCCCTGAGGCTGTGGGTGTGCAGCGCCAGCAAGCTTTGCAGCGGCTTGGCAGTCTGTTGGTCAAGCGCAGCCCCAAAACTTTGGCGCTGACCCAAGCCACCAAGCCCATGGTGTCGGACATGCAACTGATTTCGCGCTACCGGGTGCCCTTTCAGTTTCAAAAATTCCTGAGTGACAACCTGCAAATTGGCAGCTACTGGGCACAAAGCAAAGGGGTTTGGGTGGCCGATGCTGATGATCAGTGGCACATGGATGTCACGGGCAGTTATGGCGTGAACTTGTTCGGGGCTGACTTTTACAAAAGCTGCATGCAAGAGGGCATGGACTTGGTGCACGATCTCGGCCCCGTGTTGGGTGCTTATCACCCCTGTGTGCAAGAAAACGTCGCCATGTTGTGTCAAATTTCCCGCAAAGATGAGGTTTCGTTTCACATGTCGGGCACCGAGGCGGTGATGCAAGCGGTGCGTTTGGCGCGCTACCACACGGGCAAGCGCAAAGTGGTGCGCTTCACCGGTGCTTATCACGGTTGGTGGGACGATGTTCAGCCCGGTCCCGGCAACCCCATGCCCCCCTCCAATGACACGCTCACGCTCAATGAGATGCACCCCCAAACCCTCAAAGTGCTGCGCCAGCGCAAGGACATTGCCTGCGTCTTGGTCAACCCTTTGCAAGCCATGCACCCCAACAAGGCCGCGCCCAGCGACTCGACCTTGATCGACGGCTCGCGCCAGGTGTCTTATGACAAAGCCGCCTATGCCAAATGGTTGGGCGAGTTGCGCCAAGTGTGTGACGAAAAAGGCATTGCATTCATCATGGACGAAGTGTTCATGGGCTTTCGTTTGGGCTTGGGTGGGGCGCAAGCGTTTTTCGGTGTGGATGCCGACCTGGTCACCTACGGCAAGACACTGGGCGGCGGTTTCCCGGTGGGCGTGCTCTGCGGCAAGGCCCCATGGATGCGCCGCTTTAGCGAAGAAAAGCCGGGCAACATTTGTTTTGCACGTGGCACCTTCAATGCCCATCCGGGTGTGATGGGCGCGATGAATGTGTTTCTCAAGCGGGTGCAAAGCCCCGCGATTCAAGCGGTCTATCAAAAAATGGAAGGCTTGTGGATCGATCGCATGAAGCAGCTCAACGATCAACTGCTGGGCCAAGACTTGCCCGTGCGCGTGGTGGGCATGGCCACTGTCTGGACCGTGGTTTACGAGGTGCCCAGCCGCTACAACTGGATGCTGCAGTTTTACATGCGCGAACAAGGCATAGCCCTCAGTTGGGTGGGCACGGGGCGTTTGATCTTCAATTTTGCTTTTGAGGATGAGCACTTTGCCGATTTTTGCAAGCGGTTTATCCAAGCGGCTCAAGCCATGCAAAACGATGGCTGGTGGTGGACTGCCCAAGGTCAAAGCAATCGGACCATTCGGCGTGAAGTCATGCGCGAAATGGTCCGAATCAAGTGGGCTTTGTAATCAGTGTGATTTGACGTGTTCCATGGGGTCTAAAAACTGACCCTTGGCCAAGTAAAAAGGTGCGCGATAGTACATTTTGACATCGTGGAATGGGTCGGTGATGATCTTCAGCGCCCAAGCCACGCCGGCCATCAAACCATCTTGTACCCACAGCTGCAGCACCCTGAAGATCAAGCCGGCGGCGCCCAAAAACAACCAAGCCATGGCAGTCATGCGAACCGGTGTGTCTTCGTAAGCTTCAGGAACAGCCCAGGTGAGGTAGTTGGGCATCCAATAGGCGATCACAGGAATGGCGGCGCAAATGGTGAGCAAAACCACTTTGCGGCGCAGGTTGTAGCCGACCTTGATCTCTTCTTTGTGCTCATGGGTGGCGTTGTTCACGGCATCAAAGCCTTTGGGTTCAAAAAAGAAGTGACCGGCTTGGCGCGTGGTCATGGACACCAGCCAAGCGATCAGGGCTGACACCACGGGGTCGATGAACAAATAGGCATACGCCACCAAAAAGGACAGGGCGCTGACCAAATGCAAAGCTTGGTTGATGCGACTGTGGTGGTAGTAACGGTGGTCATCCCAACGTTGGGTGCGCAAGGTTTGCAACAATTCTTTCATGGGTTCTCCTGAGGTCGTTGGGTAATGAGGTGATAAACAATAAACTGAAATGTGGCGAATTTCAGTGAAATTTTGATGACACTGCAAAATTGCAGCCTCGTCAGGTCCTGGGAGCATGCGCTTGTCATCAAACTGTGATGTGTGGGTGTCACATTAATGGCATGCAAGCAGATGCCTCGATCGATGTGGTTTGTTTCAACGGGTCTTCGTCACCGATGCGCATCGCGGTCGTCACCGAGACCTATCCACCGGACATCAACGGGGTGGCCCATACCCTGAGCAAAACCGTGGAGGGCCTCAAAGCCCGCGGCCATGCGCTGTGGTTGATACGTCCGCGTCAAAACAATGACACGGTGCAAGCGGGTCGATCATTGAACGATGAAACGCTGGTGCGTGGCATGCCAATCCCGTTTTACAAGCATTTGAAAATGGGCTTTCCCGCTAAACGGGCATTGACGCGTTTGTGGACTTTGCACCGCCCGGATGTGGTTCACATCGCCACCGAAGGGCCCCTGGGGTGGTCTGCCTTGCAGGCAGCCAAAAAACTCAAATTACCGGTGAGCAGTGACTTCAGAACGAATTTTCACGCCTACAGCGACCACTATGGCATTGGCTGGCTGCGCGGGGCCATCATGAATTACATGCGCAAATTCCACAATGCCGCACTGGCCACCATGGTGCCCACACCGGTGCTGGCCCATGAGTTGGCAGCCGTGGGGTTTGAGCGTTTGCATGTGGTGCCCCGCGGTGTGGATACCGATTTGTTCAACCCCATGCGCCGCTCCCCTGCCTTGCGCTCGGAGTGGGGTGCCAGCGATGAAACCCTGGTGCTGTTGTGCGTTGGCCGCTTGGCCGCAGAAAAAAACCTGAGCGTGGTGGTGTCCACCTTTGAGCGCTTGGCGACTGTGAATGCCAACGTCAAATTGGTTTTGGTGGGGGATGGCCCCCTCAAGCCCAGCTTGCAAAAAAACCATCCGCAGGTGTTGTTTGCTGGTTTCAGAACGGGTGAAGACTTGGCCCAACACTACGCCAGTGCGGACATGTTTTTGTTTCCCAGTTTGACCGAAACCTTTGGCAACGTGACCTTGGAGGCCATGTCCAGCGCCTTACCGGTGGTGGCCTACCGGCATGCAGCGGCGGCCGAGTTGATCCGCCCTGGCGAGAACGGTCAGCTCATAGAAGCGGGTGACCAAGAGGCATTTGAGCGAGCAGCCATCGAATTGGCTGATATGCACACCTTGCGCGCCCAAATGGGGCAAGAGGCCCGCATCACTGCACTGGGCCAGGCCTGGCCTTTGATTTTTCAAAAAACCGAGAAGATTTTTCGCCAGGTCATCCAAGACCACGCCCTACAGCAGGCATGACCGGTTGAGGCGCTGGCTGTTGGCGAGGGTCACCCCCGCAGCGGTTGGTTTGCCGAACCCGTGTTCAAGCAGCGGGGTGCTGCAAGTCGTGGGCTTGATAAGCCAGATCAAAGGCCTTGGCCTTGCCTTCGTAGAAGCGATCAAGGCGCCAGTCTTTGAGCAGTTGGATGGCCAAATCAAAATCGTCGGGTGAGAGCTGATACATGCCTTTGATGGGCGATGCAGCCTCCGACTCCAGCGCCAAAATCAAATCGGAAAAAGCTTGGGCCGTGGCAGAGGCGGGGTTATTTTTGATCAATCGGCGAACTTGCTTGATGGGGCGCATGGGGATACCTTGGAATACTCAAAAAGGGTCGAAACGTTAACACAGGCAAGTGTTGATGCGGGCGCCCAGTGTGTGAATTTTTTGTTACAATCCTGGGTTTGCTGGCGCACACTTGGCCTGGATTTAAGGCTTGATATAGGCAAAACCCTCGCGGGCTTGCAAGCGGCCAATGCGCACCACGCCTGAAGGGGTGAAGTCCGCGTCCATGTTGAACTGGGATTTGTTGAGATTGCGGTTTTTCAAGGTAATTTCGCAAATTTCAAACCTCACGTGGCGTGCCTTCAAGGCCGATACCAAGGCGGCGTAATCAATATTGGGGTTTTGTTTGTCTTTGGCGCCATCCATCAAAAAATCCACTCCTTCGGCATGGGTGACCACCACAATTTGTGTGTCGGGGGCCACATCCAAATGGTTGCGAATATTGCGCAAGCCCTTGGTGGCTTGGCTGGCAGCATGGTCAATGTGATAAACCACTTTATCGCCGCTGGTTTGTGCGAAGGCAGCGAGGTGGGTCAAGGCGCAAAGCACCAAGGTAAAAAATGTTTTCATGGCCAAATCATAACCCTGTGTTGGCGTGCCTCAGTGGAAAACGCACTGTTCGTGCGACCACGTTGCCAAGGGAATGTGCAGTGGGTTAGCCGGCGTGTTTCAAGTCGGATCTTGGTGCGTGGGGTTAGAAGAAGGCGCTGAGCGATAGGGTTCTTCAAAGGGTAAAAAGTCACGTTCCAGCATCGCTCCAGCAACCCAGTCTTGCACCGCTGGCAGGTCCAGCACCCGGTTGACGTAGCCCTGCACCACGTCATTGACGGGCAAACCGTAGGTTCGGATGCGCGAGCACACCGGTGCATAAAAGGCATCCACAATGCCAAACTCACCCATCAGCATATGGGGTTGGGATTGCGTGCTGAGCGTTTTGGTCAGCACCTGACACAGCCGCTGCACATCTTCTCGCAGGTCGGCTTTTTGCGACCACAGGCTTTTGCCGACATCGCGCAAATCGGCCTCGATGTTCATGCCGCAGTGTTGGCGCAACGCGGTGTAACCGCTGTGGATGTCAGCGCACAGGCTGCGCGCACGGGCGCGCCAAGGAGCCTGGCTGGGCCACAAATTCAGTTGGGGGAATTTTTCCGCCACATATTCGGCAATCGCCAAAGAGTCCCACACCACCAAGCCTTGGTCGATCAGCACCGGCACCTTGCCATGCGGGTTGAGGGCCAACAAGGCATGCTTGAACTGAGACTGGGCTTCAAATGAATCAAAGCGTTCTTTGTGCTCGGCGAACTCAATGCCCGCTTGTCGCATCAACACCCAAGGCCGCATGGACCAACTGGAGTAATTTTTATTGCCGATGTAGAGGGTCAGCATGTCAAGAATGGTGTGGTTGAGGAATGGGGAAAACGCTGCTCAAGCGTGAGGATTGCGCCACGCCCAGCTCGGTCAATCCAGGGCAAGTGCCGGTCGAAACATTGTCCACCCGCATGGAAGCCAGATTGTCGCGGCTCATCAAGGTGGGGCCTGGCAAATGCTCCATCAGCCAGGCTTGTGCTTGGGCCAAGCTGGCCGGTAACGGCCATACGGGGCGCGGGTGGCCGGCCCACTGACCGGCGTGCTGCACCAGTTGGGCCAGGGTGAACACCTCTGGCCCGACCAATTCAAAGCGCTTGCCATGACTGTCCGGTGAAACCAGGGCATGAACCAAGGCCTGCGCCACATCTTGCACCCACACCGGTTGAAATTGGGCCTGGGCACAGGCCAGTGGCACCACCGGGGCCAGGGCTTGGAGTTGCGCAAACACGTTGATGAAGCGGTCGTCTGCCCCAAACACCACACTGGGTTGCAGCCAGGTCAATTCCAAACCATGGCGCGAGGCCATGTCTTGAAGCACCGCGTCACCCTGGGCTTTGCTGCGCAAATACATGGACGGGCCGTTCACATCCGAGCCCAAAGCGCTCATGTGCACCAAGCGGCGCACCCCTTGGTCCGCGCAGGCTTGGGCCAGCAAGCGGGGCAATTGCACATGCACATGGTCAAAGCTTTGGGCGGTGCCGTGCAAGATGGCCACCAGGTTGACCACTGCGTCATGGCCGCGCACCAGAGATGCCAGTTGGCCTGCGTCATGGACATCCGCTCGCACCACGCTCACCCGCGGCAGCATTTGCACGCTGCGTGCCGGCAAGCGCCGGGTGGGGACGGTGGCGTACAAGCCGGCGCGCTCCAGCGCCTCGCAGACATGGCGGCCAATGAAACCGCTACCGCCCAAGATCAAAATGTTTTTCATGTCGGCACTGTAGCGAAATCACAGCGGGGATGGCTGCCAGGGGTTGAAAGCGCTTGCCCTGACACAGGGATAATAAGGGGCATGAATCAATTACAAGCCCTGAAGCACTTCACCACGGTGGTGGCAGACACTGGCGATTTTTTACAACTCGCGCAGTACAAGCCACAAGACGCCACCACCAACCCTTCGCTGATCTTGAAGGCGGTGAAAAAGCCAGAGTACCTGCCCCTGCTGCGCCAGGTGGTTGCAGCGCATGGCACAGCGCCCATGGACGAACAAATGGATCGCTTGATCGTGCGCTTTGGCTGCGAAATATTGGCCAACATCCCAGGCCGCGTGTCCACCGAAGTCGATGCCCGGTTGAGCTTTGATACCGCGGCCACTGTGGCACGGGCCCAGCGCATCATGGCCATGTACCACGCCCAAGGGGTGGTCCCAGAGCGGGTGCTGATCAAAATCGCAGCCACCTGGGAGGGCATCCAAGCCGCAGCCCAACTGCAGCAGCAAGGCATCGCGACCAACCTCACCTTGTTGTTCGCTTATGCCCAAGCCGTGGCTTGCGGGCAAGCCCGGGTGCAGTTGATTTCGCCGTTTGTGGGGCGTATTTATGACTGGCATAAAAAAGCCGCCGGTACAGGCTGGGATGAAGCGGCTCGCAGCGGTGCCAACGATCCTGGCGTAGTGTCGGTCACCCATATATTCAACGCCTATAAGCAACATGGCGTTTCCACCGAGGTGATGGGCGCGAGCTTTCGCAATGTGGGGCAAATCACCGCATTGGCTGGGTGTGACTTGCTCACCATCAGCCCCGATTTATTGGCCCAGTTGGCGGCGTGCAACGACCCTTTGCCAAAGGCCTTGGATGCCCAAGCCAGTTCCAGCTTGGACATGCCGTGGCCACCTCTGAACGAGGCTGATTTCAGGTTGGCCTTGAACCAAGACGCCATGGCCACTGAAAAATTGGCCGAGGGCATTCGGGCGTTTTGCGCCGATGCCTTGGAGCTGGAAACCTTGATGAAGGCTTGACCCGTGGGTTTTGTGCGCTGCGATCAAACCCCAGCCTGGGCCCAGTTAAAAGACCACCACGCGTCAGAAGATTGGGACATCCGGGCCGCGTTTGCGCGCGACCCCCAGAGGGCGGAGCGTTTCAGCCAATCGGCGGCGGGTGTGGGGGTGGATTTTTCCAAAATGCCCATTCACACCGACACCGAAAAGCTGTTGCACACATTGGCCCATCAGTGTGGCGTGGCTGAATGGCGCGACGCCATGTTCGCGGGCGAAGCCATCAACACCACCGAACAGCGCCAGGTGATGCACTGGATGCTGCGCCAACCCGCGGGCAGTTTGGGCGGATCTTTGGCCCAGCCCTTGGCCCAAGTGCATGAAACCTTGGACGCCATGCTGGCCTATGCCGAGCAAGTCAGGGCTGACCCGCAAATCACCGATGTGGTTCACATGGGCATTGGCGGGTCGGATTTGGGGCCCCAGTTGGTGGTGGGTGCTTTGCACCAACCCGCTGTGACGGGCAAGCGTTTTCACTTTGTGTCCAATGTCGATGGCCATGAACTGGCGGCGGTGTTGCAGGGTTTGAAGCCACAGCAAACCTTGTTTTTGATCGCTTCCAAAACCTTCACCACGGCCGAGACCATGATGAATGCGCACAGCGCGCGTGAA
This sequence comes from Bordetella parapertussis, assembly GCA_945900695.1. Taxonomy (GTDB): domain Bacteria; phylum Pseudomonadota; class Gammaproteobacteria; order Burkholderiales; family Burkholderiaceae_C; genus Limnohabitans; species Limnohabitans parapertussis_A. The sequence continues at coordinate 14,007 of CAMDJU010000034.1, forward strand.
TGGTTTGTGCGCCAAGGCGGCGAAGATACCGCGCGCCACTTTGCGGCCTTGACCAGCAACCGCCCAGCGGCCGCAGGCTTTGGTATCACCACCACCTTTGGTTTTTGGGATTGGGTGGGCGGGCGCTACTCACTGTGGTCGGCCATCGGCTTGCCCATTGCCATCGCATTGGGTGAGGCGGGGTTTCGCCAAATGTTGGCGGGCGCCCATGCCATGGACCGCCATTTTTGCAGCCAACCCTTGCCCACCAATTTGCCCATGCGCATGGGTTTGCTGGATGTCTGGATGCGTAATTTTCAAGGCCATGCCAGCCGTGGCATCGCGCCCTATCACAGTGGTTTGCGCCGCTTGCCGGCTTTTTTGCAGCAGCTCGAGATGGAAAGCAACGGCAAAAGCGTGGACCGCCAGGGCCAGCCCTTGCCCTATGACACCGCCCCGGTGTTGTGGGGCGAGCCAGGGACCAATGGCCAGCATGCCTTTTTTCAAATGGTCCACCAAGGCACGACCGTGGTGCCCATGGAGTTCATTGCCGTGCGCCAAGCCAGCCACGACCTGCCAGGGCATCAGCGGGCATTGCTGGCCAATGCCGTGGCCCAAGCCCAGGCCCTGTTGGTCGGGCAGTCGGATGCGGGTGGGCATCGCCAGTTCAGTGGCAACCGACCCAGCACCTTTGTGACCATCGATGC
>CAMDJU010000035.1 GCA_945900695.1 Bordetella parapertussis
TGCGCATGCGGCCGGTGTTTTCGATTTCGAGCGCTTCGGCCTGCTTGAGCACTTCAGACACGTGCAGTGCCTTGAGTTCGTTCAGATGCATGGAAAGACTCCTGCGATGGAGTTCATAAATAAAAGGGGGGGAGGGGGAGCGGCCGCAAAGGCCATTCGATCCGTTTGGGATCCCGTCAATTGGGTTGGACGGGAAATGTAACCTGGATGATTATGACAGGAAAAAACCTGGGCCGACCGTCCCAGGAGGAGGGGGTCAGGCCAATTGCTGATCGATGAATTCGGTCAATTGGGCTTTGCTCAGGGCGCCCACTTTGGTGGCGGCCAACTGGCCCCCTTTGAACAGCATCAGGGTGGGGATGCCGCGAATACCAAATTTGGCAGGGATGTCTCGGTTTTCATCCACGTTCATTTTGGCAACCTGCAGTTTGCCTTGATAACCATTGGCCACATCGTCCAAGATCGGGGCGATCATCTTGCATGGGCCACACCACTCGGCCCAATAGTCCACCAACACGGGCGTATCCGATTGGAGAACATCGGCTTCAAAGGATTGGTCGGTGATGTGTTTGATGAGGTCGCTGGCCATGTTTTGTCCTGTGTTGGTGAGGCGAGTTGAGTAGAGATTGTGACAGAAAGCGCAAATTTCAAGTGGCGCCATCGGGGGTTCACAGCCCCTGCGCTGTCGCCAGGGTGGGCCGTTTGCTCAACTGGCCCGCACGGTGTTATCGGGCAAGGATCAAATTGGGCATGGGTAAAAAAGGGGGGGGTGACGAGCCTTGACCCCGGCACTGGTTCCACAGTTAGAGCTGCTTGGTTCCCCACCTGACTCGGTTGGCCGCTTAGCCATGCGGGAAGGCCCGTCAATGCAGATTGTAGGCCACGGGGACGGGGGCGTCATAGAATCCCAGCCATGTCTTACTTGGTGCTCGCACGCAAATACCGCCCCAAAAACTTTACCGAGATGGTGGGGCAGACCCATGTGGTGCGTGCCCTGGTCAATGCCTTGACCCAGCAGCGCTTGCACCATGCCTATTTGTTCACCGGCACGCGGGGCGTGGGCAAAACCACGGTGTCGCGCATTTTGGCCAAGTCGCTCAACTGCCAGGGCACGGACGGTCAAGGGGGCATCACGGCCGAGCCTTGCGGTGTGTGCGATGCCTGTCGCGACATTGACGCCGGGCGTTTTGTCGATTACACCGAGCTCGATGCAGCCTCCAACCGGGGCGTGGACGAGGTTCAAGCCCTCTTGGAGCAAGCGGTTTACAAGCCGGTTCAGGGACGCTTCAAGGTGTTCATGATCGACGAGGTACACATGCTCACCAACACCGCCTTCAATGCAATGTTGAAGACCTTGGAGGAGCCGCCCGATTACCTGAAATTTGTGCTGGCCACCACCGACCCCCAAAAAGTGCCCGTCACGGTGTTGTCGCGTTGCCTGCAATTCAACCTGCGACCCATGCCGCCATCGGTGTTGGTGGAGCACTTGGCCCATGTTTTGCAGGCCGAAGGGGTGCAGCATGACATGCCCGCCTTGCGCTTGATGGCTCGGGCGGCTCGCGGCTCCATGCGCGACGCTTTGAGCCTCACAGACCAAGCCATGGCGTTTGGCGCTGGACAGGTCGCACTCGAATCGGTGCAACAAATGTTGGGCTCGGTGGACCGTGGCCATGTGTTTGGCTTGATCGAGGCCTTGGCCCACGGCAATGGTCAGCAAGTGGTGCACACCGTGGATCAATTGCGCTTGCAAGGCTTGAATGCCGCCTCGACGTTGGAAGACATGGCGGTGGTGTTGCAACACATGGCCGTGTTGCAAGCAGTGCCCGGGGCCACTGCTGATACCGACGCGGACGAAGACGCCCAAACCGAGCGCCATTTGGCCCAGCTCATGCCGCCCGATGAAACCCAGTTGCTCTACAGCATGTGCTTGCACGGGCGCGCCGAGTTGGGCTTGGCACCCGATGAATATGCGGCCTTGACCATGGTTTTGCTGCGCTTGCTGGCATTCAAGTCCCCCCAGCAGCCCAGCGCTGAAGCGGAAAAAAAAAGCCTGAAAACAGCCAGCCCTGAGTTGGCGTTTCAAAGCCCACCCCAAGCGCCCAGCCCCCCTCTGCTAAAGGTTGATGAAAGCCCGACGCCTGCGACCAGGCAGCAGCAGACCGACCTGGCAACACCCACAGCAATTCGCCCATCGGTTGAACCCACGCCCGCCCTGGCGGTTGATCCCTTGCCACCCGGGCGCCAAGTGCCAGTGCGCGACGTCAGCCCGACCCCGAGCCGACCCGACAGCCTCAGGCCCGCAGCCGCGGGCGGTGGGGCGGTGCCCGTGCGCGACCTCGGTCCTGCGGTCGACCGCTTGGACAAACCCCAGGCCTCGACCGAGGTGGTTTTGGTCACCACCGAAGAGGGGGATTTTTGGCATGCCCTGGTGCAGCAAATGGTGGCCGCTGAGCGCATCACCGCCTTGGTTCGCGAACTGGCTTTGCAGTCGCAATTGGTTGGCCGCGACACCCATGAGTGGTTGCTGCGCATTGAGCGCGAGACTTTGCAAAACCCCACCGCCCGGGAGCGATTGGAGCAAGCCTTGTCTGACTCAGGCCACGCCGTGCGCCTGACTTTGGAAGTGGGGCGCGTGATGGACAGCCCGGCCAAACGCGCGGCGGCCTTGGCCGCACAGCGCCAGCGTGAGGCCGAGGCCGTCATCCTCAATGACCCCTTTGTGCAAAAAATGATGCGCCAATTTGACGCGAAAATTGTTCCCGGATCTCTTAAACCCGCATGAAAGAAGCAAACCATGTTCAATAAAGGACAACTCGCAGGCCTGATGAAGCAAGCCCAAGCGATGCAAGACAACATCAAAAAAACCCAGGACGAACTCGCCACCATCGAGGTCACCGGTGAGTCGGGCTCTGGCTTGGTCAAGGTGTTGATGACCTGCAAGCATGATGTCAAACGCGTGAGCATCGACCCCAGCTTGCTCAGCGACGACAAAGACATGTTGGAAGACCTGGTCGCTGCCGCTTTCAATGACGCGGCGCGCAAAGCCGCAGAAACCACCGAAGCCCGCATGGGCAAACTCAATGCCGGCATGCCCCCCGGCATGAAGCTGCCCTTTTGATGTCGACCAGTCCAGCCCTGGAGACCTTGATGGCGGCATTGCGCCGCTTGCCAGGGGTGGGTGTCAAATCGGCCACACGCATGGCCCATCATTTGCTGCAAAACGACCGTGAAGGTGCGCACATGATGGCCCAGGCCATCGCGCAAGCCTTGGACAAAGTCGGGCATTGCGAGCGCTGCCACACCTTGTCGGAGTTGAGGGTGTGCATCACCTGTGCCGATCCTGCCCGAGACCCCACACGTTTGTGTGTGATTGAAACACCAGCCGATCAATTGGCGCTGGAGCGCACCGGCGCTTACCAGGGAACTTACTTTGTGTTGATGGGCCGCATCAACCCCATCGAGGGCCAGGGCCCGCACGAAATGGGTTTGCAAAAGCTCATTGACCGCGCCTGTGATGGACAGGTTCAAGAGGTGATCTTGGCCACCAACTTCACCGCCGAGGGTGAGGCCACGGCGCATGTGATTGGCGAAGTCTTGAAAAAGCGCGGCATTGCGGTCAGCCGTTTGTCGCGTGGCGTGCCCATCGGCAGCGAGTTGGAGTTTGTCGATTTGGGCACCATTGCCCATGCCCTGCTGGATCGGCGCAGCACCTAAGTGATAACCCTCTCGGGATGACACCGATGCGTTCAGGTGTTGCTAAAGGTATGCTTTTTGAACACTTTGCTGACCCCTTTTTTTAGTCAGGTCCATGAACGACTTTGAACCCAAGCGCCGTCAAATCATCCTTGCCACCGCATGGACGGGCTTGGGCTTGGGCTTGGCTTGTCCTGGGGCACAAGCCCAAAGCGGAAAACTGGAGAAAGCCAAGGTCTCCATTGCGGTTGGCGGCAAGGCCTCTTTTTATTATTTACCCCTGACCTTGGCCGAACAATTGGGCTACTTCAAGGCCGAGGGTTTGGAGGTGGAAATCAGCGACTTTGCCGGTGGCACTCAGGCCTTGCGCGCCGTGGTGGGTGGGTCTGCCAATGTGTGCTCGGGGGCTTATGAGCACACCATCAATTTGCAAGGCAAGTCGCAAATGTTCAAAGCCTTTGTGCTGCAAGGCAGAGCCCCCCAAATTGCCATTGGCGTGTCGACCAAAACCATGGCGCAATATAAAACCGTGGCAGATTTGCGCGGCAAAAAAATTGGCGTGTCGGCCCCTGGGTCGTCAACCAATATGGTGGCCAATCTCATTTTGTCGCGCGCCGGTCTCAAGGCCAGTGACGTCAGTTTCATTGGTGTGGGCACCTCGGCGGGTGCCTTGTCGGCCATGCGCAGTGGGCAAATCGACGCCATCAGCAACATCGACCCGGTGATGACCATGTTGGAGCAAAAAGGGGATGTGAAGATCATCTCCGACACCCGCACCATCAAAGGCACGGTCGACGTGTTCGGCGGCCCCATGCCAGCCGCCTGCCTGTATGCACCGGCTGACTACCTGGCACAAAACCCCAACACCTGCCAAGCCTTGGCCAACGCCATCGTGCGCGGCTTGAAATGGTTGCAGACCGCAGGCCCATCGGACATTCTGAAAACCGTGCCCGAAAGTTATTTGTTGGGCGACCGGGCCTTGTACTTGTCCTCGTTTGACAAAATTCGCGAGGCTTTGAGCCCCGACGGCATCATCCCTGCCGAAGGCACCAAGACCGCGCTCAAGGCCCTGGCCAGTTTTGACGAAACCCTCAAAGCCGACAAAATCGATTTGTCCAAAACCTTCACCAATGACTTTGCCCGCCGCGCCAAGGACAAATTCAAGGCTTAGCGCGCGCGTCCAAAAGGAAACCCCCGCCTCGAGCTGTCTGAGCGGCATTTGATGGTGTGGCAGACACGCAGCGCAGAAATCGAACAGGTCTGAAGGGTGGCCAGGGCAAACCCATGGCGGCATTAACGCGCTTTGGCGGTTTGCACCTCGGAGCCCGATTTGCCCGTTGGCTTTTTCTTCGCTTGTGCCTTGGCTTGGCCTTTGGTCGTGTTGGGTTTGCCCGCCACATAAACCACCAGAGTTTGGCCGGCTTTGAGGGGGCTGCGTGGGCTCAGCTTGTTCCATTCGGCCAATTGCGCCGCAGTCACTTTGTAGCGCGCCGCCACCGCGTCCAGGTTGTCTTGCGGCTTGGCTTTGATCGTCAGGCGCCTGAGTTGGGCCTCGGGTGAGAGATCCAAGCGCCCGTTATCGGCGATGGCAGGGGAGACATCATCTTCCATGCGCGCCGTGCGTGGCACCAGCAGGGCGGAGCCAGACTTGATCAACATGTGGGGCGGAATGCCATTGAGTGCGCGGAAATCGGCCTCGGGCATGCCCGCGCGTTTGGCCGCTTCGGCCACTTTGATGCTGTGGGGGGTCACCCAAGCAGTCCAACTGGCCATGCGCGCCTCGCCATGTTGGGCGAAGTTGCGCATGAAAATTTCAGCGTTGTCCCAAGGCAGCAGCAGTTGGGGCGTGCCCGCGGCCAGCAGCACTGGCCGATGGGCCGAGGGGTTGAGCGACTTGAAATCCTCTACCGAGATATCAGCCAGTTTGGCGGCCAAAGTCACGTCGATATCCCGCGTCAAGGGCACGGTTTGAAAATAAGGGTGGTTGGGGATGTGGGGCAATTGCAGGTTGTACAAGTGCGGCATGGCCACAATGTTTTTCACCGCTTGCAATTTGGGCACGTAGTAGCGGGTTTCATTGGGCATGTTCAGGTCGGTGTAAGACAAGCCCAATTGGCTGCGCTGATTGCGCGCCAAGGCCTTGCCCACATTGCCTTCGCCCCAGTTATAGGCGGCCAAGGCCAGGTGCCAGTCGCCGAACATGTTGTGCAGCCTTTGCAGGTAATCCAAAGCGGCACGGGTAGAGGCCAGCACATCGCGCCGGTCGTCGCGAAACGCGTTTTGCTTGAGATCAAAGCTTTTGCCGGTGGCAGGCATGAACTGCCACATCCCGGTGGCGCGTGCGGTGGAGACGGCTTGGGGGTTGAATGCGCTTTCGATGAAGGGCAGCAAAGCCAGTTCGGTGGGCATGCCACGGCGTTCTATTTCTTCCACGATGTGATAGAGATATTTGCTCGACCTGTCGGTCATGCGCTGCAAATAATCGCCCCGGGCCGCATACCACTGCGTGCGGTCTTGAGACAAGGGGTGGTCCAAGTTGGGCATGGCAAAGCCGCGGCGGATGCGGTCCCACAAATCCACGGGCAGGTCCATGCGTGGCACGTTGGAAGGGTTGGACTCGGCGGGGGTCAGGGGGCTGAGCACCACCGGTGCCCCAGGTGCGGCAGGGGTTGCAGCGGAGGCAGTGGGTTTGTCGACCAAGGCAGGGGTGAGTTCGCGCCAAGGCGCCGCTGTGATGGGTGGCGTTTCGGCCGTGGCTTCCTTGGCGGGCGGGGGCGTCACGCAAGCGGTGGTCACACAGGCGGTGGCGAGGAGTAAAAACAGTCGTTTGATCAAAATTGGTTTTTCCATTCGCGCAATTGGGCAAATACCGCCACCTCGTCGCTGGCGCTGGGGCTGCGTTGCTGTACCGCTTGCACCACCGAGGGTTGGCGACTGCGCATAAAAGGGTTGATGGCCAGCTCCTGGGTCAGGGTAGAGGGCAGGGTGGGTTGCCCATTGGCACGCCACTGCTGACAACGTTCATGGTACGCGAGCAAGTCTGGGTTGTGGGGCTCCACGGCCAGTGCAAAGCGCAGGTTGGACAAGGTGTATTCATGGGCGCAGCACACCCTGGTGGGGCCCGGCAGGGCTGCCAGTCGGTCCAAGCTGTTCAGCATTTGAGCCGCTGTGCCTTCAAACAAGCGGCCGCAACCGCCAGAAAACAAGGTGTCGCCGCAAAACAGCAGGGGGGCATCGCCTGGGCCAGGGGCAAAGTAGGCAATGTGGCCTGCGGTGTGTCCCGGCACGTCGATGACGTCGATGCGATGCCCGTGCCAATCAAAGGTGTCACCGCCCGTCAGGGCCACATAGGGGCCAGGGATGTTTTCCCCGGCCGGGCCGTAGACCACCGCCTGGGTGGCTTCCCGCAGCAGATTCACGCCACCGGTGTGGTCAGCATGGTGGTGGGTGACTAAAATGGCGTCGAGATGAAGTTGTGATCGGGCCAAAGCCTGCATCACCACCTCACCGTCACCCGGGTCCACCACCACCGCGTGGGTGCTGTTGTGCCACAGCCAAAGGTAGTTGTCGTTGAATGCGGGCAGTGGTGTGAGTTGCATGGAGCCTCAAATTATAGAAACCCCTGGATTGAACGCTTGGTGGCAAAGCCCACCCGGGCAATATGTGCTGGATTGGCAGCAAACGCAGTTTGACCGCGTGGTCGGCGATTTGTTTGGTTACCACGCCTTGCAATTGGGTTTGCCCCACATCGATACCCTGCGCCACAACCGCATGCCGCACCGCTGGATGGCCTGCCGCAACCATGCCGATCTCGCGCTGTGGTTGGCGCACCCCCAGCAAGCCCAAGACCCAGGGGCCAAGCGCTCGGTTTTTGTCACCGAATCCGTGGCCTTGCCGTTTCCCGATCAATCTTTGGATTTGGTGGTGCTGCCCCATGGACTGGAGACCAGCCTGGACCCCCACACCACCCTGCGTGAGGTCGAGCGGGTCTTGGTCCCTGAAGGGCGGCTGGTGATTTCGGGTCTCAATCCCATGAGTTTGTGGGGCTTGCGCCAGCAAAGAACACGCTGGTTCAAGCGCTGGGGCGCCAAAGACCAGTTCGTGCCCGAGGTATCGGACTGGATGGCTTATTGGCGCTTGCGCGATTGGCTCAAATTGTTGAGCTTTCAGGTCGAAAGCGGCGGCTTTGGCATTTACCGGCCCGCCTTGGACCAGCAAGTGTGGTTGCAGCGCTGGTCTTGGATGGACCCTGCGGGCGACCGCTGGTGGCCGATTTTGGGGGCGGCCTATTTTTTGGTGGCCATCAAAAGGGTGCATGGCATGCGCCTCTTGGGGTCCTCTTGGCGGCGGCCCACTGCCGCGGCGGTGCGGCAAGCCAGCACGGCCAAAACACGTCCCGCCACCAACCAACGACAAAGCTTCAAGGTGACCCATGAAGACGGTTGAGATTTACACCGATGGCGCTTGCAAAGGCAACCCAGGCCCGGGCGGTTGGGGCGCAGTGCTGATCAGCGCGGGGCGAGAAAAGGAGATTTTTGGCGGTGAAAGCCTGACCACCAACAACCGCATGGAGTTGATGGCGGTGATCGAGGCTTTGCGGGCTTTGAACCAGCCTTGTGCGGTGGTGTTGCACTTGGACAGCGAATATGTGCGCAAGGGCATCACCGAATGGATCGCCGGTTGGAAGGCGCGAGGCTGGCGCACCGCTTCCAAGCAACCGGTGAAAAATGTGGATTTGTGGCAAATGCTCGACGATGTGGTGCACCAATCGGGCCATGCCATTGATTGGCGCTGGGTCAAAGGCCACTCTGGCAATCCTGGCAATGAGCGGGCCGATCAATTGGCCAATTGCGGCGTGGACTCGGTCATGTCATCTATGTGACAGTTGGGTGATCGTCTTTATCGGCGTTGCTGGATTCAGAACCTGCGGATTTACCCCACAATCGGCGCTTATTTCTGAAATCTGTCTTTTCCAACATTCTGAGACATGGCAACAAAAATCATTTACCCCTTGGTCGCGGTCATTGGTATTGCAGCGGCCTCCGGCGCTGCCTGGTGGTACCAGCAGCCCGGCAAGTCCATCTCGGATATCGTTAGCTTCAAACCCGCCGCAGGGCCTGCGCCCGCCGGTGGCGCAGCGCCCGGTGCTACTGGCCCAGGGGGCGGCGCACCTGGTGGACCCCGCGCCATGGGTGTGGAAGTGACCCAGGTCAGCAAGATCAGCATTCGCGACGACGCCCAAACGGTGGGCACCTTGCGCTCGCGCCAAAACGTGATGCTGCGCCCTGAGGTGGCCGGTCGCGTCTTGTCGTTGGGTTTCACCGATGGCAACCGCGTGCGCGCCGGTCAATTGCTGGTGCAACTTGATGACACCTTGCAGCGGGCCGAGGTCCAGCAGTCTTTGGCCCAGGTGTCGATCGCCAGTGCCAACCACAAACGCAACCAAGATTTGGTGGCGCAAAACTTTGTCGCCCAGCGGGTGCTCGACGAAAGCGGTGCGAGTTTGCAAGTGGCGCAAGCCCAATTGGCCTTGTCCTGTGCGCGGTTGGACCGCATGCGCATCATTGCCCCGTTCTCTGGCACCGTGGGCATTCGCAACGTCAACATTGGTGACTATGTCAAAGACGGCGCTGACTTGATCAACCTCGAAGACATTGGCACCTTGTATGTGGACTTCCGTTTGCCCGAGCGCAACCAAGGCAAAGTGGTGGCGGGTCAAGTGGTGGAACTCGACATCGATGCCATGCCCGGCCGGACGTTCAAGGCCAAGGTCGAGGCGGTGGACCCGCTGATCGACGTCAATGGCCGCTCGATTGGTGTGCGCGCCGTGATGGCCAACACGGCCGGTGAGGCTTCTTTGCCGCCCGGTGGTGCAAAAGGCGGTGCGGGTGGCGCCAAAGGCGGCGCACCGGGGACGCCTGGGGCCGCTGCCTCGCCAGCAGGCAAGCCCAGCATGCCTGCCAACGCAGCCCGCTCCCCAGCGGCTGCTCCCAGCCCGGTGGCTGCGCCTGTGGCTGTGGCGACCCCATTGCCATCGGGTTGCCCCCCCAATGTTTTGGCCAGCCGGGTATCGGAATTGCCTGCAGCGGCCCCCTCTGGCCCATTGCGTCCGGGCATGTTTGCCCGCGTCACAGCGGTGTTTGCTTTCAAGCCCGAGGCCTTGGCTGTGCCAGAAGAAGCCATCGTTCCCCAAGCCGGACGGCAATTTGTGTTCAAGTTGGTGGAGCCCAGCACCATGGAAAACTTGGGTGCCTTGCCACCCGATACCAAGCTGGTTTCCAAACGTGTGGAAGTGACCATTGGCATTCGCCGTCCGGGACAGGTGGAAATATTGACCGGTCTGGCCGAAGGTGACACGGTGGTGTTGGCCGGACAACAGCGCTTGCAAAAAGACGGCACTGCGGTGCGCGTGGTCGAGCTGGGCCGACCGGGTGGAGCGGGTAAACCTCCGACCCCGGGTGCGCCATCCAACCCGGGGGCGGGTGCCCCTGGCAGCCCTGCAGCAACGCCAGGCGGCGCACCCGCAACGGTCACCCCCGATGCGGGCCCTAAAGCTGGCGGTGCCCCGCCAGCTTCCCGTTGATCCCATCTCTTTGAGGTTACTGGCATGCAACTCCCTGAAATATCGATTAGACGCCCGGTTTTTGCGACGGTGCTCTCGTTGTTGATTGTGTTGTTGGGCTGGGTGTCATTCACCAAGCTCACGGTGCGCGAGTACCCCAAAATTGACAACCCGGTGGTCACGGTGGAAACCAAGTACGTGGGCGCCTCCTCCTCGGTGGTGGAGTCCCAAGTCACCAAGGTGTTGGAAGACTCGTTGTCGGGCATCGAAGGGGTGGACGTGATCACATCCATCAGCCGCCAAGAGCAAAGCCAAATCACCGTTAAATTTGTGCTGTCGCGCGAGCCCGACTCTGCCGCTGCCGATGTGCGCGACAAGGTCTCGCGGGTGCGCCAGCGCCTGCCCCAGGGCATTGACGAGCCGGTGATCGCCAAGGTTGAGGCCGACGCCTTCCCGGTGATTTGGTTGGCATTCAGCTCCGACACCTTAGACCCACTGCAATTGAGTGAGTTGGCCAACCGTGTGGCCAAGCCCATGATGCAAACCGCACCAGGTGCATCGGACGTGCGTGTTTTTGGCGAGCGCAAATACTCGATGCGCATTTGGATTGACCCCGACCGCTTGGCCGCTTTCAAGTTAACCACCCAAGACGTGGAAGACGCTTTGCGCCGCTCTAACCTAGAGGTGCCTGCAGGCCGCATTGAAAGCAATCTGCGCGAGTTCAACGTGACCGCCGCCACCGACTTGCAAAAACCAGCAGAATTTGGGCAAATCACCATCAAGTTGGTCAACGGCATGCCAGTGCGCATCAGAGATGTGGCCCGTGTTGCCCAAGGCCCCTTGTCAGAGCGCACTGCGACCCGTTTGAATGGCCGCGACGCCATCACCCTGGGGGTGATCCGCAATGCCACCGCCAATCCCTTGGAATTGAGCGCTGCTGTGCGCGCCATGCTCCCCAAGATCAAGGAAAACCTGCCACCGGGCATTGAGATCGAAGTGGCCAACGACAACTCCGTGTTCATTGACCGATCCATCAAAGCCGTTTACACAACGATTCTTGAAGCGGTGGTGTTGGTGGCCTTGGTGATCTTCTTTTTCCTGCGCACCTTTCGCGCATCCATCATTCCCTTGGTGACCATTCCTGTGGCGCTGATCGGTACCTTTTCGATGATGGCTTTGTTTGGCTTTTCCATCAATTCGCTGACCATGTTGGCCTTGGTGCTGGCCATTGGTTTGGTGGTGGACGATTCCATCGTGGTGCTGGAGAACATTTACCGCCACATAGAGGAGGGCATGACGCCCTTCCAAGGCGCGATCGTGGGCTCCAAGGAAATTGCCTTTGTCGTGGTGTCGATGACCTTGACCTTGGCAGCGGTGTTTGCGCCACTGGCCTTCACCCCGGGCCGCACGGGCCGTTTGTTTGCGGAGTTTGCCTTGGTCTTGGCCGGCTCTGTGATCGTGTCAGGTTTTGTGGCCCTGACCTTGTCGCCCATGATGTGCTCCAAGCTGCTCAAGCATTCTGAAAAACGCAATTGGTTTGACCGCAAGATGGAAGTGCTGTTGAGCGGGCTTGAAAACGGTTACAGCCGCTTGTTGGGCTGGACCTTGGGTGACGCCCGCCTGGGCCCCATCCGCTTTTCACGCCGCTGGTTTGTGGTGGGCATCATGCTTTCGGCTGCCGTGGGCACGGTGGTTTTGTTCACGCAAACCAAGAGCGAGCTTTCTCCCATGGAAGACCGGGGCGTGATTTTGACGGTGATCAACGGGCCCGATGGCGCCACGATGAACTACACCATGAAGTACGCCGAAGCGCTGGAAAAAATCGGTGCCCGCTACCAGGCTGACTTTGACCGCATTTTCACCGTGGTGGGCAATCCCACTGTGGCCCAAGGCAATGTGTTTTTCAGGGGCTTGCCTTGGGAAGAACGCAGCCGCACCACCATGGATGTGGCGCGTGAAATCACCCCCTTTGTGGCGAGCATGCCGGGTGTCACGGCATTCCCCATCACGCCGCCCTCATTGGGGCAAGGCTTTCGAGAACGCCCCCTTAATTTTGTGATCTTGACGTCCGACAGTTACCAAAACCTGTCACAAGTGGTCCGCCAATTCCAAGATGAAATAGCCAAAAACCCAGGTATTGTCAGCGTTGATACCGATTTGCGTTTGAACAAGCCGGAGATCAGCATGGAGGTGGACCGCGAGCGCGCTGCTGACATGGGCGTGCCCGTGGACGCCATTGCCCGAGCGGTCGAGACCATGATGGGTGGGCGCAATGTCACCCGTTATAAGCGCGAAGGTGAGCAATACGAAGTGGTGGTGCAAACCACTGCAACTGGTCGCGATACCCCCAATGACATTGAAAAGATTTTCGTGCGTGGCCGCAATGAAGCCATGATTCCTTTGTCGGCTTTGGTCAAAATCAAAGAGGTGGTGGTACCGCGCGAGTTGAACCACTTCAGCCAACGGCGCAGTGCCACCATCACTGCCAATTTGGCCCCCACTTACTCGTTGGGTGAGGCCTTGGAGTTCATGAAGGGCGTGTCTAAAAAGGTGCTCAAGCCCGGCTACTCCACCGACCTCAATGGCACCTCGCGCGAGTTTGTCGAGTCGTCTGGCTCCTTGGCACTGGTGTTTGTGCTGGCCTTGCTGTTCATCTTTTTGGTCTTGGCCGCTCAGTTTGAAAGCTTTGTGGACCCGTTTGTGATCTTGCTCTCGGTGCCCTTGTCCATGGTGGGTGCCTTGCTCGCCCTCAAGTGGTCGGGCGGTTCGCTCAATGTGTTCAGCCAAATTGGCCTGATCACCTTGGTGGGTTTGATCACCAAGCATGGCATTTTGATTGTGGAGTTCTCCAACCAAATGCGCGCCAAGGGTAAGAGCACCATGGTGGCGGTGAAAGAGGCCGCCACCATGCGTTTGCGCCCGATTTTGATGACCACTGGTGCCATGGTGCTGGGTGCCATTCCGCTGGCCCTGGCCACCGGCGCGGGTGCAGAAAGCCGGCGTCAAATTGGCTGGGTGATTGTGGGCGGCATGTCGCTGGGCACCTTGCTGACCATTTTTGTGGTGCCCACCATGTACACCTTGTTTGCCCGCAAGTCCACGCCGGGTGCCATCACCACGGTGATCCACGAACCCGGTCACGACCCAGCCTGATTCTGGCCTGCGTTTGACGACGTTTAGAACGCGCCGTCAAACAGCATCACATCCACCGGCTCTCCCGCGGCCACATGGCCTTGGTCGTGGTGCAACACGATCAAGGCATTGCCTTGCACCATGGAGCTGAGCACGCCCGAGCCTTGGTTGCCGGTGGTGCTCACTTGCATTTGTCCATTGTTTGAGCGGCTGACCACCCCGCGTTGGTATTCGGTGCGCCCCGCTTTTTTGCGCATGGCTTGCTGGCTGTGTGCCCGCACCAGCAAAGGCGGTGCGTCGGTGCAGCCCATCATGCGCCACAAAGCTGGGCGGACAAAGGCCAAAAAAGTCACCATCACCGCCACCGGGTTGCCAGGCAGGCCAAACATCAGGGTCTGGCCCATGCGACCCACCGCCATGGGGCGGCCCGGGCGCATGGCAATGCGCCAAAAGTCCACGTCGCCGAGTTCGCGCATCAAGGCCTTGGTGTGGTCGGCCTCGCCCACGCTCACCCCGCCACTGGTGATGATGGCGTCAGACCTGCGGGCCGCATCCTCAAAGGCCGCGCGCAGCAGCCGTGGGTCATCGGGCACCACACCCAAATCGATCCATTCGCAGCCCATGCGTTGCAACATGCCGCACACGGTGTAACGGTTGCTGTCGTACACCGCACCTTCGCGCGGGGCTTGGCCCAGGCTCAAAATTTCGTCGCCGGTGGAAAAGTAGGCCACCCGCAGGCGTGGGCGCACCGCCACTTCGGGCAGCCCCAAGCTGGCCAATAAGCCCCAAGCCGCAGGTGTGAGCCTTTGGCCTTGGCGCAGGGCGGCTTGACCCAAGGCAATGTCTTCGCCGTGCAAGCGCAGGTTGTCACCGGTTTGTACCCGCCCTGGGGGAAGGGTGATGCGGTCGCCTTGGATGTCCACCATTTCATGCGCCACCACGGTGTCCAGCCCGGTGGGCATGATGGCCCCAGTGGTGATGCGCAGACATTGGCCAGCCAGCAGGGGTGGTCCAGCCCAGGCAGCGCCTGCCAGCGCGTGCCCCACGCAAGTGAGCGCAGTGGGTTCGGTGGCGGACAGGTCTGCGCCTGCAAAGGCGTAACCGTCCATGGCGGAGTTGTCGTGGGGCGGGACATCCACCGGAGAAATCACATCTTGGGCCAATATGCGCTCACCCGCAGCCATCACGGCCAATGTCTCCACCGGGCCGTCCAGCCGCAAAGGGGCGAGTTGTTCTAAAAAGGCTTGTACCTGTGGCACCGACAAGGC
>CAMDJU010000036.1 GCA_945900695.1 Bordetella parapertussis
GTGAGGCCTGCGCGCTCAGTACACGGCGCGACCGACGCGGCTCAAGCGCCACAAACAGGCTGTGGCCAGCACCGAGAGCAGGCCGCACACCCCCATCACCCCCGCATAATTTTGGTCATGGTCAAACATGGCGCCCGCCATCACCGGGCCCAACAAGTTGCCCAATGCAGCAGCGGTGTACAGCGCGCCGACAATGGCCGACACCGACCGCGGGCCGAACAAGTCCATGCAAATGGCGGGCAAGAGCGAGACCATGCTGCCGTAGCTCAGGCCAAACCACAGGGCAAAGCACACCAACCCCGTGTAGCCATTCGACCCATACCAAAGTGCATATGAAGCCCCTAAGGAGATTTGCATCACCATCAAGGTGGTGGTACGGCCCCAGCGGTCGGCCAAGGGACCAATGGCAAAGCGACCGACCAAACTGCCCACGCCAATGATGCCCACCAAGCCCACAGCGTGGGCCGCGTCCACGCCCAGGTCGCGGGCAGCGGCCGAGACATGGGCAAACGGAATGAACATGGCCGGCCCCCCGAGCAAGGTGCCCAGGTAGAGCCACACAAAAGACGGTTTGCGCCAGGCCTGGGCCAGGGTCAACCCAGCGGCTTGGCCTTGTGTCCCGGCACGCGCCAAAGGCGACTGGCGCAAGCGCGAGGTCACGACCAAGCCCAGCACCAACACGGCCACAGCCATGGCTTGCAATGCTCCACGCCAGCCCCAGGCCTCAATGGCGGCGGCCACACACAAAGGGCCCACCAAGGTGCCTGCCCCAATGCCCGCACTGGCCAAGCCTGCGGCCAAGCCGCGCCGCGCCACAAACCAAGGGGGCACGCAGGCAATGGCGGGGGTGTAGACCAAGGCAATGCCCAGGCCAACCATTGCGCCATAGCTGAGGTAAATGGTGCCCAGCGATTGCGCCGAACTGGTCAGCCACAGGCCACCAGCGATCAACACCATGCCTGTGCCGCCCACCCGCCTGGGGCCCCAACGGTCGGCCATCAGACCCCCGCCCACACCGAGCACAAAATACACCAGACCGCACAGGCCAAACACCCAGGACACATCGGCCCGAGGCACTTGAAACTCACTGGAAAAGTCGGTGAAAAAAGCCGCGAACGAATAGGAAACGCCAAAGATCAGC
This sequence comes from Bordetella parapertussis, assembly GCA_945900695.1. GTDB lineage: Bacteria > Pseudomonadota > Gammaproteobacteria > Burkholderiales > Burkholderiaceae_C > Limnohabitans > Limnohabitans parapertussis_A. The sequence continues at coordinate 1,142 of CAMDJU010000036.1, forward strand.
GCCAAGCTGCAAAAAGCCGCAGCGACCACCCACCACGCACCGCGCGGTTCGGGTGGCATGGGCGGCTGGTGGGGATCGCTCAAAGGGTGTGGGCCGATTCCATCTCGCGGCGAATTTGGTACGCATGGGTTTGGGTGTCCATGGCCACGTCGTCCCAGCTCAGGCTTTGGCCTTGGGCCACCGGGCGCACCACCTTGACGCCGTGTGCCAGGCCCAGTGGCAAGCCGCCCATGCGCAGCGAGGTGGCTGCAGGCAGCAATTTGCCCCACACGGTATAGCCGCCCTCGCCATCCAAAATTTCCCCGGGCTTCAAGTCGCGTTTGGCCGTGGCCACCACGTCGGCATGCCAGCCTGTGGCCACCCCCGTGGGCTCGCCACGCAAGGCGACACTGGCCACGCTCACCCCCACCTCCAAGCCGATCAGATGCCAGCGCTTATACAAAGTGAAGTAGCGCCCACTCGGGTCGGTGTGGGCGTTGTATTCTTCAAAACAGTTGCGAATGTATTCGGTCTCACCCTCCACCGTGACCCACACACCCATGCGGATGTCGTAGGGAATTTTGCGGCCATCGGGCTCCAAGCTGGAGATCACCTCGACCATGCCTTTGCGCTCGAGCACGCCGCCCTCGCTGGTGGGGCGCGTCACATAAGGAATGTCTTCCACGCTGGCCGGTGGGTAGAGCAAGCCGTTGCTGGGCACGCCCAGCCCCGTCGCATTGGCCACAGCAGTGCTCTCGATCGAGGGCTTGGAGCCATCCAGAAAGCTGTTGAACATTTTGGGGTTGAGCCCACCGCGCACCGCCTGCTCTGGGGTCAGGCCGTAATAGCCCCAGACCGTCTCAGGCGTGGACTGGGCAAAGTGCGGCAGCCATTTGTGGCCTCGCCCGGCCGCGACGACGGGAAAGCCACAGGTGCGGGCCCAATCCACCAAGTCGCAAATCAAAGCGGGTTGATCGCCAAAAGCCAGCGAGTAAACCACGCCAGCGGCTTGGGCGCGAGTGGCCAACAGCGGGCCACAAAATGCATCAGCCTCCACGGTCACATTGACCACATGTTTGCGCTGGGCAAAGGCTTCCAAAATATGGTCCACCGCGTGCAAGGGCGAACCGGTGCACTCGACCACCACATCAATGGCTGGGTGGCGCACCAAAGCCTGCCAATCCTCTGACACATGGGTGGTGCCGTGTTTCACGGCGTCATCCAGCGACTTGGCTTGCAAACGCTCAGGTGCCCAGCCCACGCGGGCCAAATTGGTGTGCACACCCGCTGGCGACAGGTCGGCAATGCCAACCAAATGCACGCCTGGGGTGCGCGGCACCTGGGCCAAGTACATGGAGCCGAACTTGCCCGCGCCGATCAAGCCGATGCGGATGGGCCGCTGGCTGGCAGCGCGTTCCTGCAATTTGGCATACAGGTTCATGCGGTCACCGCAAAGTCTTCGGTCGAGGTTTGCAAAGCGCTGGCGGGCATGCCGTTTTTCCAGGGCAAATCGACCGGGTAGTCTTTGATCAAGCAATCATCGGGCAGGCACTCGATGGGGGCAAAGTCGCGGTGGGCGATGTACTCGGGGCGCTTGTGGCGGCGGATGTGGTTGCTGACCGCGCACAAACTGAGGTAGACGCTGACCCGGTTCCAGGGTGACAAATTGCTGGTCGAGGCGTGCACCAAGCAGCTGTGGAACAAAATCATCGAGCCGGCCGGCCCAGTGGGGCTGACGATGCCACCATTTTTGTCTCCGGCGCGGCCAACCAATTGGGTGATCAAGTCGTTGTCCACCGTCCACAAAGGGTAGCTGGTGGTGGTCAGGTCGTGCTTGGCGTTGACCACGCCCTTTTTGTGGCTGCCTGGGATGAACATCAAGGGGCCATTGAAATGGTTCACATCGTCCAAAAAGATGGCCACGTTCATGGCGCGCTCGGTGGGCATGTGGTCGTCGTTGAGCCAAGTGCCGTAGTCTTGGTGCCATTGCCAGACATCGCCCTCAAAGGCCATCTTGCCGTTGATCTTGAACTGGTGCATGTACAGCTGCTCTTGAAACAAGTCTTGCACCGGCAAAATCATGCGCGGATGCCGGGCCAGCTTGGCAAAAGGCTCGCTGTACATGTGGGCGGCAAAATTGGTGCGCACCGCATCGCTGCCTTTTTCGCGCACATTGAAGGCCTCGCGGCGGCTGTACAGATCGGGCACCACCGCATTCATCGCGGCGGTCTCTTGCGGCGTGAACAAACCAGGGAAAAACAAATAACCATCACGGTCAAAAGATGCAAGTTGCTCGGGGCTCAGGTTCATGGGATGTCTCCTCAAATCATTGGCTGCCATGGGCAAGACCGCGCAGTTTAATGGCAGCCTCCGTGCACAACTTGTGCGCACGCGACACGCACATGGATACCTTGGTGTCAATCAATCGACAGATGTCGATTTTTTGAAAACAAAAAAGTTAATTTACTGACAAAAGCAACACAATCCACGTCAGGTTTCAGACAGCGTCGATAAAGCGTCAGAAAGGTTTCATTTTAAAAACTTCAAATATAACAAATAAACCATTTAATGTTGAATTTGTCATTTAATTGAATACCTAAGTGTCTGTAATTTGACGCTTTCACACCCTTGAAGTACAGGGCGTGTGGCTTCTTCGACACCGTGGGTTGCGGCAAGCGCCCACTCGCGCAGTTTGAAGCGCTGGATTTTGGCGTTTTCGGTGCGCGGTAACTCTGTAACGAACACCACAGCGCGCGGATATTTGTAAGCCGCGATGCCTTGTTTGACCCATGTTTGAAGTTGCTCCACCATCGCCGCGTCCCCCACGTGGCCCGCACGCAGCACCACAAAAGCCGTGACGATTTGGCCACGCTCAGCGCTGGGCGCACCCACCACCCCGCATTCGGCCACCGCCGGGTGGGCGAGCAACATGTCCTCGACCTCGGGGCCTGCGATGTTGTAGCCCGCACTGATGATCATGTCGTCGGTGCGCGACTGGTACCAAAAGAAACCATCCTCGTCCATGCGGTAGGCATCCCCAGTGAGGTTCCAGCCGCTGTTCACATAACTGGTTTGGCGTGGGTCGTCCAAATAGCGGCATCCGGTGGGCCCTTTGACCGCCAAGCGGCCGATCTCCCCGGTTGCCACGGGGTGTCCATCGTCCCCGAGCACGCAAGCCTGGTAACCCGGCACCACCTGGCCCGTCGCCCCCGGGCGCACCTGGCCAGGTCGGCAGGCGATGAAGGCGTGGAGCATTTCTGTCGAGCCCAAGCACTCGGTCATCTCCAGTCCCGTGGCACGTTGCCAAGCAGCCCGGGTGTCGGCGGGCAGCATCTCGCCCGATGAGACCGTCAAGCGCAAACTGGGCAATCCCTGTTGCGGCACCAGTGGCGCCATTTGTCGGTAAAAGGTGGGCGCGGTGAAGCACACGGTGGCTTGGTGGTGTGCAATGCCTTCGAGCAGGCTTTGTGGATTCCAGCGTTCGACCAAAACCGCAGCCGCACCCACGCGCAAGGAAAACAGCAACAAGCCCCCCAAGCCAAAAGTGAAGGCCAGCGGTGGCGTGCCAATGAACACATCGCTGGCCTGGGGGTCGAGCAGGTGGCGTGACAGCACATCACAAATGGCCAACACATCGCGGTGAAAATGCAAGGTGCCTTTGGGCACACCGGTGGTGCCCGAGGTGAAGGCGATCAAGGCCACATCGTCTTGGGCGGTCTCGAGGTTGTCAAACGAAGTGCTTTGCGCGTCCATGTGCCGCTCGGCAGATTGGGGGTGGACTGGCGGGGCTTGAAAATAAAGCACATGGGCCAAGCCCGGACAGGCGGCTTGGGTTTGAACCAAGGCATCGGCCAGAGCATGCTGGCACAAGGCGGCCGTGACCTGGGCTTTTTGCACGATCACCGAGAGCTCGCGCGCACGCAACAAGGGCATGGTGGTGACGGCGATGCAACCGGCTTTCACCACCGCCAACCAGGCCAGGGCCAACTCAGGGCTGTTCTCGCCACGCAGCAAGATGCGGCTGCCCGTGGGCAATTGCCAGTCGTCGCGGATCACCCGGGCCAATTGATTGGCGCGCGCCAGCAGTTGGGCATAGGTGAGCGCCCCATGCTGGCCGATCAAAGCGATGCGCTCGCCCTGACCCCGGGCCACAGCGGCGTCGAGCAATTCTGCCGCTGCATTGAGCCGCTCGGGATAAGCCGCCGTGGTGGCATCCAACATGAGTTCTGGCCATTGCTCGCGCGGGGGCAGGTGTGCGCGCGCGAAACCGTCGGTGTATGCGCTGGGATGCAGGGGGGCGGGGGTGAAGGGGTCCATGGCGACAAAAATGTTCAAGTCAAATGCGTGGGCATACCAGCCCGTGTCAGGCCCAAGGCATCAACCTGGGGGGTTCCAATCCGGTGCCACCAAGCGGCGCTTGCCATCGATGGACTTGCGCAAACCCGGCTCGTCCAGGTCTTGCCGGTCCCACAGTTGGCAGGTGACTTGTTTGTGCTTTTGGTCCAGGCCTTCGCAGTAATTGGTGTATTCACACAAACGCACTTGGTGGCCCAAACCCAAGGAGGTTTTCAAAGCCCAGTCGGGGTCGGCCAGGCTTTGGCGCGCCGTGCCCACAATGTCGCAGTCACCGCGTTCGAGCATGGCCTCGGCCATCTCAAAGTTGTGCACCCCACCGGTGCAGACCACCGGGGTGGTCAAACCAGCGGCGCGGATGGCGCTGCGAATGCGTGCGGTGGCGGCGATGTTGCGGCCAAAGGGCCCTTGTTCATCGGATAAATATTGGGGCATGCATTCATAGCCACTGCGCCCGGTGTAGGGGTAGGCGCTCGATCCCACGCCCGGTTGTTTGGCGTCATCAAACTTGCCGCCCCGCGAGGTGGAGATGAAGTCCATGCCCGCACGGGCAAACTGTTCGCCAAACCACACCGCATCGTCCAAGGTGTGGCCCCCGTCAATGCATTCTTCGGCCAAATACCGACAACCCACCACATAGCTGGGGCCAACGGTTTGGCGCACCGCGCCATACACCTCCAGTGGCAAGCGGATGCGCTGCTCGCGCCCGCCCCCATAGCCGTCGGTGCGCACATTGGTGGCGGACAAAAAAGAGGCCATGGTGTAGGCATGGGCGTAGTGCAGTTCGACCCCATCAAAACCCGCTTGTTGGGCACGCCCCGCCGCGGCGGCAAACAATTCGGGCAGCACCTGAGGCAACTCCTGAATGTGGGGCCACTCCGTGTCGGTGACGCGCTCGCGTGCGCCCATGTGCAAGGCCTCCCATTCGCGCGCGTCCAACACGGTGGGCCACTGCGCGGGTTCCATTTGGCTCAGGTGCGCCCGCACGTCTTCCTCGCTCCAATCTTGTGCACCCAAAGCTTCACGCAAACGCGGGGTGATGCGCAAAAACCGCTCGAAAAATTTGGCGGGTTCGGGGCGGCGGCGGATGTTGAGAAAGTCAATGATTTGGATCAAGGCCCGGGTATGCCCTTGGCTTTCGCGGTGAATGGTTTGCACCAGGCGCTGTAAGCCTTCGACATAGCGGTCGTGTCCAATGCGCAACAAAGGGCCACTGGGCACATCGCGGATACCGGTGGCCTCGATCACGATGGCGCCGGGACGGCCGCGTGCAAAACGGCCATACCACTGCAACACATCCTCGGTCACCCAACCTTCATCGTTGGAGCGCCAAGGCACCATGGCGGGCACCCAGGTGCGCTGAGACAAGGTCAACGGGCCCACCGAGACCGGGCTGAATAAGCGCGAGGCTTGGGCCTGCTCAGCGCTGGGCGGTTGGCCCAGTTGGCTGTGAAACTTGATGCGCTGGGGAGGTTTCCACATAAAAAAAGAGCCCCCTGCGGTCAAAGCAGTGGGCAAATGTTGGTTGAGTCAATCCAACGCCTATCGTAAACGCAAGACCGGACGCCCCCGAAAGCCCCGCAACGCGGCGTGGTGCTGAGGCTGCGCGTGGCGGATGGCGCATGTCAGACCAGCATAGACAAGCGAAGGCAAGAGCCTAAGCGCTGTGCTTTAGCGCTGAGGTGAGTAGATCGCCTGTTGGCGGGCCAGCGCCCCGGCCGTGCTCCAGGATTGGCCCACGCCAGCGTCCAAACGGGCCGTCAGGCCTGGGTTCAGCCCAAAATGCAAGGCGTCGCCATGGCCCGGCCCATCGCGCAGCGCCTGGCCCTGGCCAGTGTCGAGCCGATAGGCGTGGCCTTGGCCCAGGCCGGAGCGAATCGCATCCCCGGGCCCGCTGCCCTCGCGCCAGGCGTTGCCTACGCCCGCGCTGTGGTTGATCGCATGGCCCGAACCAGTCCCCGAGCGCATGGCAGACCCATCGCCGTGGCCATCTCTGTAGGCATGGCCACTTCCCGCCCCGCTGCGCTGAGCACAACCGGGGCCACTGCCCGCACGCCGTGCATGGCCCGCGCCTGAACCATCCCGGTATACATGGCCTGGTCCAGGACCAGACAAGGTGATGGAGCCGGCACGCGAGCCCACCAAGAGGTATTGGGCTTGGGGCTCATTGGCCTCCAACAAGATGAGAAGGTCTGTGCCAAAAGCGTCAATTTGATAGCCATGGGCACCAATGCGGCAAGCCAACACCTTGAATGCCCGGGCCGTGATTTTGCAAACCCCGGCCAAGTTCAATGCCCTGCCGTGGACCAGCAGGTCCCTCACAGGCCACACTGCCCACGGCGAATGGCCCACTCATCGCAAATGCGCCCACTGGGAGACTTGCACATTTGGCGCGCCATGCCGCCGTCCGGGCGTGACAAAACCACCATCCCACCGGCTTGGACGCAGGCCTGGGCCAAGGTATGGGGCACTGGGGAGCTGCCCGCTGGGCTGCAAGCGGCCAGACAGCATGCCCAAAGCCACAACACACCCCAACAACACCGGCGAGTATTTTTCATTTTGAATGAATTTAACGTCATAAATTAATTATATAGTTTTCATTTTATTCAAAAGTTTTCTTCTTAAGCGTGGATCTAGGCCGACAAATGCACGCAGGCGCACGCCTTGAGCCTGGGCTCCAGTAAGCTTCACGCCTGCCCATGACCCACGCCCTGCGCCCCGGATTGATCGTTTTGCACAGCAACCAACTGGAGGTGCTGTTCGAATTGGTTTTGCGCGTGATGCAACAACACCCCTTGCCACCTTTGCTGGCCGAGCAGGTCTTGGTGCAAAGCAACGGCATGAAGCACTGGTTGGAGCTGCAACTGGCCAGCCCGCAAGGCCTGGGCATTTGTGCCGCCACCCGCATGGATTTGCCGTCCACCGCTTTGTGGCGGATGTACCGGCAAGTGCTGGGTGCCCAGCGCGTGGGCGAGCACATGCCCTTGGACAAAGACGCTTTGTGCTGGCGACTGCTGCGTTTGTTCACACAAGGCTTGGACGACCCGGTTTACGCCCCGTTAAAGAATTATTTAAGCCACCACCCAGCTGACCCGGATCTGCCAGGGCCCCTGGCTTCCCCTGCGCGCAAGGCCTACCAACTCGCCCTTCAAGTGGCCGATGTGTTGGACGGCTACCAAAATCACCGTGCCGACTGGCTGCAAGATTGGGCCAAAGGCGAGGACCACATCCGTGGCTGGCGCAACCAAGTGCAAGCCTTGCCCGAAGCCCAGCGTTGGCAACCCGCTTTGTGGCGCTGCTTGCTGCAAGATGTGCAGTTCGACAGGCCCGGTAGGGCCGAACCACAGGCGTCAGCCATGCAGTCGCGGGCCCAGGTGCACCAAGCCTTCATGCAGGCCATGGCCGAACCGCCGCCCAGCACCGCTGGCTTGCCCCCCCGGGTGGTGGTGTTTGGTATATCGTCATTGCCCTTGTCCACGCTCGAAGCCCTGGCGGCGGTGGCCCAGGTGTCCCAAGTGGTGGTGGCTGTGACCAACCCGTGCCAAATGTATTGGGGCGATGTGCGCCCACAACGCGCCAGCACCCCGTGGGGATTGAGCCCATCGGCCACGCGGTTTGCGGCCCAGCGATGGCAAGCCCTGATGGACGACGCGGCGAAGGAACACCACCCAGACGCACCCGACACCGACGCCCCGACCGCGCCTGACAATGGCCACCCCTTGCTGGCCGCCTGGGGCCAACAGGTGCGCGACCAATTGCACCTGGTCGATGTGTTTGAGGCGCATCCACAAGCCCGGGTGGCGGCTTTTGTCGACCCCGCTGAGCCTAGGTCGGCCAGCCAACTGCATCAGTTGCAGTCTGACATCTTGAACTTGCGCCCCACGGCAGAATGCCAACACCGGCGCCAGCTCACCGACACCAGCATCCAATGGGTGCAATGCCACAGCGCCCAACGCGAAGTGGAGGTGCTGCACGATCAGGTGCTGGGCTGGCTCAAAGACGACCCCAGCCTGGACCCGCGCGACATCATGGTCATGGTGCCAGACATGCCGCATTTCGCCCCGCACATCCGCGCGGTGTTTGGCCGCACCGCTGCGGGCCAAGCGCTGCACCTGCCTTATTCCGTGGCCGATCAAACGGTCGCCACCCATCCCTGGCTGCAAGCCCTGGACCCATTGATGCAGTGGCCCCAATGGCGGCTGAGCCTGGCCGATTGGCAAGCTTTGTTCGAAGTCGAAGCCATCCAACAGGCATTTGGTCTGCGCAGCGACGACCTGGCCACCTTGAGCCAGTGGCTGCAAGCGTCGGGGGTTCGCTGGGGCATGGACGCGGTGCACCGCCAGCAATGGGGCATGGCGCCCGATCTGCCCGACGCCGACCACAACACCTGGGCCTTTGGCCTGCGCCGCCTGTTGCTGGGCTACGCCAGTGGCACCGATCCCCTCAGTGACCCCTTGGGCCAAGCCTGGGGTGACACGGTGCCCACGCCTGGGGTGGGCGGCTTGGACGCAGCGCTGATCAGCCGCTTGCTCGATTGGCTGCAGGCCATGGCCGATTGGGGCGACACCATGGGCCAAGCCCACACACCGGCCCAATGGCAAGCGGTGCTGGCGCCCCTGTTGAAACGTTTTTTCAAGCCCACCCAAGAAGCGGAAGAGCGATTGCTCGAGCGGCTCCATGCGGGACTGGCCGATTGGGTGGGCCTGTGCACACAAGCGCGCTTGGACACACCGGTGCCGGCGGTGGTGGTGCGCGAACATTGGCTGCAAAACGTCGCCGCTCCGGGTTTGCACCAGCGCTTTTTGGGGGAAGGCGTGCAATTCGCCACCCTCATGCCCATGCGCTCGGTGCCGTTTCGGGTGGTCGCCTTGCTGGGCATGAACGACGGCGATTACCCCCGGGTTCAGGCGCCACGCGACTTTGACCTGATGGCCAACCCAGCATGGCGCCGCATGGGCGACCGCTCGCGCCGCGACGACGACCGCTACCTGTTTTTAGAAGCCCTGTTGTCAGCGCGTGAGCGCTTGTACATCAGCTGGCAGGCTTGGCGCACCCACGACCACCAGCCACTGCCGCCATCGGTGCTGGTGGGCCAGCTGCGCGACCACATGCGCCAAACCTGGGACAGCGAAGCACCCATCCAGAGCATGCCCTTGCAAGCGTTTTCTCCAAGCTACTTTTTGCCTGGCAGCACGCTCACCACCTTCGACACCCATTGGGCCTTGGCCGCGCAAGCGCTGCACAGCGTTTCAATGCAGGCACCCATGCCTGAACCTGCACTTGCGAAGGACCAGGCTGCACCCGAGGCTTTGGCCTCGGCGACGCATTCGGTGAATGGCGTGCTTGCACCCCTGGCCGACGGCGCCCCCACAGACCATGCCCTGGCGCGCTGGCACGGCATGCTGCGCCAGCCCTTGTCGGTGTACTACCAAGACCGCTTGCGCATCCATTTCGACGCACCCGACGCCGACCAAGAGAGCGAAGAAAACTTTGAACTCAACCCCCTGCAACGGCACCAAGCCTTGACGGGCTTGCTGCGCAGCGCCAGCGGGGAAGCCGTGGGCTTGCACCACAGCGGGATGCTGCCCTTGGCAGGTTTTGGCGAGATGGCCATCGGTGCCTTGCAAGTGCAATTGGACGCGTTGCGCGCCCACACGCAGGGCTTGCGCGCGCAGCACCCCTTGCCGTGGATCCCCCCAGCCGTGGACATGGACTTGGGTGATGGGGGTCAGCTCGGTGGCGAGTTCGACCCGCACGAGTGGTGGTGTGATGGCCACGACCGGGTGTTGCACATCGAATACAGCCCTTCCAAATTGCTGCGCAAAACGGCGACCAAAGAGCCCTTGCGCGCGCGCATGCACAAACTCACCCGCAGTTGGTTGCAACACCTGGTGCTGTGTGCCAGCGGGTGGGAAGGCATCAGCGTGGTGGTGGGCCTGGATGCACTGGCCTGCTGGCACAGCCTGGCGCGTGAACAAGCCCATCGGCAATTAAAGGACCTGGCCGCCCTGTACCAACTGGCTTGGGACCAGCCCATGCCCCTGGCCTGCCAGGCTGCCGGTGAATGGCTGGCCACGCTGCAATCGTTTGCGACCGGTGACGAATCGGCTTTGCCGGCGGCCGAGCGCCATGCGCGTGCTGTGTTTGAAGACCATGTGGGCACGGGTGTGCGCTGGCCGGGCGAGCACCGGCTCAGCACCGTTCTGCGTCGCCATTGGGAAAGTTTTGAGCAACTGCGCCCTCACCTGCCCGTCTGGAGCGACCGCTTTTATGGGCCCTTGCTGGCCGACTTGGTGTTGACGCGCCACAACCCGGCGGATGCCACATGAACCAAGCCGCTGCTCTGGACCCATTGGCTTTGCCTTTGCACGGCCGGCAAGTGATTGAAGCCAGCGCGGGCACAGGCAAAACCTGGACTTTGAGCGCCTTGTACCTGCGCTTGGTTTTGGGCTTGCGCGACCCCATCGAACCCAAGGCGGCGCTGGGCGCGCCCTTGCTGCCGCCGCAGATCTTGGTCATGACCTTCACCGAAGCGGCCACCGCCGAGTTGCGTGAGCGCATTCGAAAGCGTCTGGGCGAAGCCGCCCAAGCTTTTGGCCCAAAGGGACCCGGTGCCGATGTGTTTTTGGCCCAATTGCGCGACCGCATCGACCCCCGTTGGCATGCCAGCTGCGTGCAACGCTTGGAGAATGCCGCGCAGTGGATGGACGAGGCGGCGATCCACACCATCCACGGTTGGAGCCTGCGCATGTTGCGCGAGCACGCTTTCGACAGCCAAAGCCTGTTTGAACAAACCCGCCTGGAGGACGTGTCGGGCTTGCAACGCCAAACCGTGCAAGACCATTGGCGGCGCTGGTTTTACCCCTTGAATTCTGCAGATGCGCAATGGATCCACCGCGAAGTCGCTGCCTCACCCAAGGCCTTGCTGGAGAAACTTCTGCCGCTTTGGCGCCACATGGAGCGCAGTCCCCAAAGCCTGGCACAGGGATTGGCCTGGTCCGCACACACGCCACCCACCCTTTGCGCTGAACGCGCCGCTTGGGCCGCGCAACTGGCAGCGCAAGGTGCAGCTGCGCGCTTGGCATGGGATGACGCGGCCATTGCCGCCTTGCAACAGGCGGCAGTGCAAGGCCAGTTGGACTTGCGCAGCTACTCGGCAGCAAACCTGCCACGCTGGTTGGCCCAGATGCAGGCCTGGCGCAACGGCGCAGACATCGACCCCCAGGTGCTGGTTCGGTTTGGTCGCAGCACCTTGGCAGCCAAAAAGTGGGTGGATGTGCCCGCAGCATCTGTTTTTACGCAAATCGACCAATACCTCGCCAGCGCTGAGCAGGGTCCGGCTTTTGTAGAGCGGCTACTCCAGCATGCCGCCAGCGCCTGTTGGCAGGCCATGCAAGCCAGTAAAACCCAGAGCGGTCAATTTGATTTTTCAGATTTGCTGCAGCGCCTGCACGCGGCCTTGCAGCAAACCGATGGCCGCATGGCCCAGGCCGTGCGCGAACAGTACCCGGTGGCCTTGGTCGACGAATTTCAAGACACCGACCCGTGGCAGTGTGGCAGTTTGGAGCGCGTCTACGCGGCCCAAGCCGGTGTGTGCTGGGTGATGATTGGCGACCCCAAGCAAGCGATTTACAGCTTTCGCGGCGCCGACCTCAAAACCTACTTGCAAGCGCGCGCCAATGCCCAGCTTGAAAACCCGCACGCAGTCCACGTGCTGTCGCACAACCACCGCTCCACCCCTGCCTTGGTGGACGCGGTCAACCACGTGTTTGGCCAACACCCCAAGCCGTTTCCCAATTTGGCGTTTCCAGCGGTCTTGCCCGCGCGCGCGCCAAGCCCAGCCATTGCGGCCACCTCCCCCGATGCCAGCGGTTTGTCGGTGTGGGTGGTGCAAGACAGCGCAGCCAACAAGGACACGCTGGGCAAAGGCCGGTTTGAAGCACTGATGGCCCAAGCCGCGGCCGAGCACATTGCCCAATCATTGCAAAGCCAACGCATCCAGGCGGGCCAGATCGCGGTGCTGGTGCGCGGCCATCACCACCACCGCTTGATGCGCCAAGCCCTGCAACAACGCGGCGTGGCCAGCGTCTATTTGTCTGAACGCGACAGCGTGTATCACAGCGAAGAGGCCATGGACTTGTGGCATTGGCTGCACGCCTTGAGTGCGCCACGCAACACCACCCGATTGCGCGCTGCCTTGGCCACCCGCTTGTGGGGCTTGCCGGCCCACACCCTGCCCGACAACCTGGCCGATGGAGGCGCATTGGACGAATGGCAGGCCCTGGCCCATGGTTGGCACCAAACGTGGGTGCGCTCTGGTGTGTGGCCCATGCTGCAGCAGTGGATGCACGCCGACACCTGCATGGGCAGCACATTGGCGCAACGCTTACTCGCCAGCGCCGATGGCGAACGCCGCGTCAACGATTTGCTGCACCTGGGCGAGTTGTTGCAGCATGCGGGCACACGCCTGAGTGGTTGCGTGGCTTTGGTGCGGTTTTTGGGAGAGCACATTCAATCCACTTCGCCCCCACCCGATTCGGCCCACATGCGGCTCGAGTCCGATGCGCAGCGGGTCCAAATCATCACGTATCACAAGAGCAAAGGCTTGGAATACCCATGGGTGTGGGTGCCTTTTTTGTCCAGCTTTGGCAAGCCTGCTGACGGCGCACAGCCAGCCACCCCGGTGTTGGAAGCAGAGCCTGCCCCTGGCGAGGACGAAGTCGGCAGCGACGAGGACATGCGTTTGATTTACGTCGCCCTCACCCGTGCCCGAGAGGCCGCTTGGGTGGGCATGGGCCCCGTGGCTGGCGAATTGCGCGAAACCTCTGCCAAAGTGGGTTTGCTGCGCTCTGCGCCTTGTGAGCTGCTGCAGCGCACCCACAAAAAAGACCTGATGGACCGCTTGCAATCGGCATGGGGGCCTTGTCCAGACATCCACATCAAAGTGCTAGAAGCCAGTGCGATCGAGGGCCACAAAAGTGTTTATCAGAGCCCCAACCCCCAGCTGGATTTTTCTCGGCTGGCCACCCCCAGGCCTTTGAACCCGACCCGTTGGTGGACAGCCAGCTTCAGCGCCATGACGCGCCAGCTCGACGCCGAACTGGCCATCCAAGCCAGCGACGAGGTCCACCCCGA